>DAHWIP010000041.1:0-10440 GCA_027344975.1 Phycisphaerae bacterium | reverse complement strand
ACATGGTAAAAAAAGAGCCGCCATCGCGATCAGGCAACAACGTCCCCTTTTCGGGGCCCGTAAAGAACCTCACCGCGCGTGTTTATAAGGCTCGCCAAGTGGTAGCCGCCGCGTTTAGGCTCCTCAAAAAAGACCCGGGCGAACCCACCATAAAAAAAGGAATCTTGAGCACGCGGGAAAATCGGCGGGATAGCAAACCTCCCGGTGGTGTCCACAAAGCCGAATCGGAACTCGCCCTGCCGCTGTACCCCGACGCGGGCCAAGCCGTGGTGGAAAGGCGAGGGCACAATCTCTACGCGCCCAATCCTCCCTCCGTGGTCGTACTTACCGGCTAAAAACCTGGCCTCGAAGGCGAATTCCCCGTCGGTCCTGATGGCTCTCCATAGCCTGCCAACCCGCACCCAGATAAGGCCCTCGCTTAGGCCGAGAGCCCGTTTGAACCGGAACTCGATGACAACCTCACCCTCGGTATTGATGAGCCCGACCAGGCCGCGCTCCCGAAAAAACGCAACCCCGCCACGGAACCTCCCCGCAAACTGCCTGCAGCGGCTTGGCCCAATTTTAATTCTCATCTGCCGGTCCAAGTACCCGCTGGCGCCACCGAGCTCAAAACCTGCCAACCCCTCGGAAAAATCGGATGTCTCGTCGTAACAAAACTCCACCAGCGGCTTGCCCGAGGCATCGATGAACCCCCAAGAATTGGGCCCTGTCGCCGCATTGGCCACACCGCCGACGAAAGAGCGGATACTATGGAATGTTGGTGGAAACATCACGTTTCCACCGGTGTCGATCGCGCCTATCTTCCGACGCCTGTGGAAGCTCCATAGGCCCTCACCGAGCTCGTATATCTGTCCAAATTTTTCGCTCAGCGGCAATAGGAATTTACCGTCAACCCCGATGATACCGTACCGTCCGCCCAGGCCGACGGCCGCCGCACCGTCGTGGAAACCACCTACGTAGTCAAACCGCGGTGGTATGGCGACATCGCCGCGGTTGTCCAGGTAGCCGAGACCGGCCTTCCCTGGCGTTAAGCGCCAAGGTATTAAGGTTTTGCTGCGGCCGCCAGCGGCGCGCGCCGCGCCGCCTTTCGCTTGGTCAAAGCCTGCCTCGCCGCTTGAAGCCTGCGTTTTACGGTCCATAGCCCAAATCACTCCGCGGGGATTACAACCTCATCCGGCCCAACGGGCTCCTCCACCACCGGCTCGCTGGGGCCGGTGAACCAGTTGCCGACCGCCGTCCAGGCATTACCCACAGCGGCCCCGATTTCCCCGGGAATTGCGCCAATGGAGTGGGCCAATTGCCCGACGTCGCACCCAACGGTTTGGGCCGATTCCCCGACGTTGTGTAAGCCACGGGGTATCCCGGATTGGTCGTAGGCGTAGGCAGCCCCCAGCTCGATCAATGTGCCGATTGCCTGGTATTTTCCGAAGTCCCGCTTTCCGCCCCGCTTGCCTGACCATGGCTTCTTCTGGCATTTTGGCCCACCGCCGCCGCCCTTCGGTCTGTCGGTTTTGTGCCCCTCGCCATTGGGCTTCCCTTCCTCTTCCCACCGCTCATAGAGTGCTTTCATGTCCTCCTTGCTCGAGATGTCCTCATCGCCCTTACCCTTCATCTGCCTATGCACCCAAGCCTGGAAGGCCGGGTCGTTGAAGCCGAACCACTGATCGTTATACCACAACCCCCTCGCGTCCACATTCCCCACCGGCGAGGAATTGACGTAGCCGTAAAGATTGATTCCGCCCTGATACCCGATCGGATCGCGAGTGAGCCACCGGCCGAGCGTCGGCGAATAATACCGGTTCCGCACATAATAATTATCCGTTTCGGCGTCATACCGGCAGCCGCTGTTTTCAACGCGAACTTCGCGACGGGTACAAAGATGTTTTACTCTGCGTTCAGCGGTTGATATTTCAGTACATGCGACCATAAGACGGCCTCAAGATGGAATTCTTTGTCAAATCATAACGCGCCGGGGCGATGCGCGAAAGCTGCCGCGACGCCCGCACCCCCATTTCATCTGCGTTCCCCTGCGTCCCGATACTCTTTCCGACGTTCCCACCGCCCGGGCACGGGCGGGCGGTGACGCGCTTGTCGAAAAATGGGTTTTCGGTATAATTTCGACGTGTTTTGTTCCTGGTAAAGGATATTTGGTTATGCCTCATGTTTGTCATTTCACCGGTCGGAAAACCCGCATTGGCCGCCAGTGCACCTACCGGGGTAAAGCGAAGTATCTCGGCGGTGTGGGTATCAAGATAACGGGCCGGTCCGCACGTAAATTCAAGCCGAATCTGCAGAAAGTGCGGGTTGTCATTGACGGCCGCCCTGCGAGAGTGTGGGCATCGACGAAAGCGATCAAGAGCGGTTTGGTGCAGAAGCGGCTGAGCCGACGTTTTGTCTACCGCAAGGCTGAGGCTTCGGCGGCATCGTAAATCTGGGCGCGGCCCTGCGAGATAGATGGAACTGGGTATATTTGTTCCTTACCGCACCGGCTTTCAGCAGCCGGTGCTTTTGTTTGTACCCGCTCACCAGGGACGGCGATGGAAAGGGAAAGGCATCGATGAAGCATGAAAGTCTTTCTGCGGCGCAAGTTCAGCATGTTGCGAAATTATCTCGATTAAAACTCTCGGAATCAGATGTCGAACGGTATCGCAAACAGTTGTCCGGGATTCTGGATTATGTCGCACAACTGCAGGAAGTCGATGTGACGAATCAGGAGCCCATGTCGCATCCTCTTCCGCTCCACAGCGTCATGCGCGACGATGTGGTGGAACCGTCGCTGCCCATAACGGCGGTGTTGCAGAATGCGCCGTCGAAATCCGGGGCATTTTTTACGGTTCCGAAGGTGCTGGATCCATCCGCGGGTGGCGGCTAACACCACCGGTGATGGTGGTGTTATACGCTGGCTGAACATTTTCACCCGCAGGTCTTATAACTGGAATCATGAAGTTGAGATTCCAGCAAAAAAGGGTGAGTGAACATGAGATACGATCTAAGAACCCGAACGGGTAAACCGTTCATCCGGAATTGTCGCCGGCCCCGGCGCAGCCGAGGGGCGATTTTGAAACCGGCGTTACTGCTCGCGGGGTGTTTGCTGGCCATGCTGGTGGCCGGTTGCGAGGGATACGGCCCCATAGACCAGCAGATTGCCATGGAAAAGGCACTTTGGCATCCGATCCAATTGACGCCGAAGCCGACACATGCGGAACCGCTCATCGGGGCGAGCAGCATTTCCAACCATGGTCTGCTGCCGGATGTCGGGCCGGCGAATCGTCCGGGACACTATTATTTTTCGCTACCATCGAATGTCACAAGCGTACGGAAGATGACTCCGCATGAATCGGAATATCTTATCTACTGGGATGCACTGCAGAATCAATCCCGCCCGTTTATCACCGTCGTTATCGCGAGGCACCCGCTGTGGATGTCGAAAATGAACCCTGCTTTCCGGATAACGGAAAAGCGGTCTTACGTGCTCAATAATCTTGCGGCCACGCAGGTCAGCGGTTATTACCACGGCGAACCATTTACAGAACTGGTTCTCAACCGGTTTACACCGGGAAGCGTGCTCGACGCGCTGGCCATCGTGAAAAATGCCGCGGAACGGCGAGCGGCTCTGAAAATACTTGACACGATGCGCTGGGTGCGGGCCGGACACGACTGAACCATGTGCCGTAAATTACGATGAAACCAATCGGTCATAGAAAGGTAATAGTTTGACGGAACCATCGACAGCGGATTTAAGTGCGTTTGAACTGGCGGCCAAAATTGCCCGCCGCGAAATCAAGGCGGTGGATGCCGCCCATGCCTATCTGAACCGGGTGAAATCTCAGGACGCGAAAATCCATGCGTTTAATGAAATCTACGCGGAGGATTTATTGGCGGCAGCCGCGATGGCGGATCGATCACTCGATGCCGGTGAAAAGCCGGGTCCGCTGGCGGGCGTGCCGATCGCTTTGAAAGACAACTTATGTACTTTGCAGGGGCATACGACCTGCTCATCGAAAATGCTGCAGAATTTTCGGAGTCCGTACGATGCCACAGTGGTAACCCGACTGAAAGCGGCCGGGGCGTTGGTGGTCGGGAAGACGAATCTGGATGAATTTGCCATGGGGAGTTCCACGGAGAATTCGGCCTTCGGCCCGACCCGCAATCCGTGGAATCCGAATTGCGTACCCGGCGGATCATCCGGTGGTTCCGCGGCAGCAGTAGCTGCCCGGATGTGTGCGGCGGCGCTGGGTTCGGATACCGGTGGTTCTATCCGTCAACCTGCAGCGCTTTGCGGCATTGTGGGGCTCAAGCCGACCTATGGACTGGTGTCGCGTTACGGCTTGGTGGCGTTTGCCAGTTCGCTGGATCAGATCGGACCGATGACCCGTGATGTTCGTGATGCGGCACTGTTCCTGAATGTGATTGCGGGGCCTGACACCAAGGATTCCACGAGTTGGCCTCAAACTCCGCCGGATTATCTCCGGGAAATTGATCGGCCACCGGAAAAGATCCGGATCGGCCTGCCGAAGGAATTTCTCGGCGAGGGACTGTCACCCGAGGTATCCAAGGCAATACACAAGGCCGTTGATTTCTTTCGCGGACACGGGGCGGAAATCGTGGAAGTGAGCCTGCCCCATACGCGCTACGGAATAGCCGCTTACTATGTGATTGCACCAGCAGAGGCATCGAGCAATCTGGCACGATACGACGGCGTCCATTACGGCCACCGAACCGCCCATGCGGAGGATTTGATCGATTTGTACGCCGCAAGCCGGGCGGAAGGGTTCGGGCCGGAAGTTCAGCGGCGAATCATGCTCGGTACTTACGCCTTATCGTCGGGATATTACGATGCATATTACCTGCGAGCGCAGAAAGTGCGACAGTTGATCAAGGCCGATTTTGATCACGCCTTCAAAGCCTGCGATGTCATCCTGAGCCCGACGACGCCCGATGTGGCCTTTGAACTGGGAGCCAAGAGCGGCGACCCACTGGCGATGTACCTCTGCGATGTCTTCACGGTTACCTGCAATATTGCGGGCATTCCGGGCATGAGCCTGCCATGCGGTTTTTCGCCATCGGGTCTGCCGATCGGCATGCAGCTGCTCGGTCCGCTCTTCAGCGAATCCGTCCTGCTTCGTCTGGCGCGATTTTATGAAACGGCCCATGATTGGCATCGGCGAAAACCGGGCGATGACGTCTGATACGCGCTACGGCGTCGAGAACGGGTGAGCGGGAACAGAACTCTGCCGGTGCGGCCCGAGAATTCTGCAAACGCTGCCGGGCGGAGTGAAAACCGGGCGAGAAAAGCCCGCAACAGTAAAGGTAAATTCAAGCGGAGCCCCTATGACCGAACCAGAATATAAAGTACTCATCGGGATGGAGATTCACGTCCAATTGGCGACGGCATCGAAGATGTTCACCGGTGCGGCGAGCGGCTACAGCGAAGAGCCGAACACGCAGGTGGACGGCGTGGTATTGGGACTGCCGGGGGTACTGCCGGTCATCAATCGGCGGGCCGTGGAAATGGCCATGATGGTGGGCGTGGCGTTGGGATGCCAAATCGCTGCACAAACCAAATGGGATCGCAAGAGTTATTATTATCCCGATCTGCCGAAGAATTATCAGATCAGCCAGTACGACCAACCGCTGTGCGGTGCAGGTTCTGTTGAACTGGAACTGCCGGACGGGAGCAGCAAGACGATTCGGATACGCCGGGCGCATCTGGAGGAAGACGCTGGTAAGCTTCTTCACGAGGCGGGGCAACCGGTGAGTCTGGTGGATCTGAATCGCGCCGGAACCCCGCTGCTGGAAATTGTCACCGAGCCGGACCTGCACAGCCCGGAAGAAGCTCGGCTTTTTGGGGAAGAACTCCGCAGAATTTGCCGATATCTGGCGGTTTCACACGGCATTATGCAGCAGGGGCATATGCGGTTTGAACCGAATATTAATCTGCATATATCTGCGGACGGCAGGGTTTACAAAACCGCGATTTCCGAAATTAAAAATCTCAACAGCTTCCGCTCGGTCGAGCGTGCCTGCCAATATGAAATTCAGCGTCAACTGGCCGAATTCATGACGGATCGCCCATCCGCGATGCAGGCGGGCAAATCAACCCGCGGCTGGGATGACGATAAGGGATGCACCACCCTGCAGCGATCGAAGGAAGAGGCGCATGATTACCGCTACTTCCCCGATCCGGATCTGGTACCGCTGCACGTGGATGCTCACTGGGTTGAGCGGGTACGGATGCAGGTTCCCGAGCTACCGGCAGCGCGCAAAGAGCGTTACCTTCAGATGGGGTTGAGCATGAAAGAAGCGGCGGCCCTGCTGGAAGACCGAGCCGTATCGGATTTATTTGACGCAGCGGTCAAAATCCGCCCCCTGCCCAAACGTATCGCCAATCTGATGCTCGGTCCGGCTGCCAAAATCGCCAATGCGCGGGCGGGTGATCTGTCCGCGACCGTGCGAATCAGCGACTTGGAGGTAACGGCCGATCAATACGCGAAATTAGCGGGCATGATGGAGGACGGTACGGTAAGTGCGTCGGCGGCATCAACGGTGTTTGAGTCCCTCTGCGGCGGTGAGGAAAAAGATCCGCAGGTGATTGCGGAGCGATTGGGACTGGTTCAGATACGTGATACCGGCGCGACGCAGGCGTGGGGGGATGCGGCGCTTGCCAATCATCCGCAGGCGGTATCTGATTTCAAAAACAATCCCAAAAAGAAACAGGCGTCGCTGGGATTTCTGCGCGGTGCGGTGATGAAATTGAGCCAGGGTAAGGCGGATCCGAAACTGGTTGGTGAACTACTGGAAAAAGCACTGGAGAAGGATTCGTAAGTTCGCCGCCACGAAACCGGAGGACACAACCATGCGAGGGCTTCATCTGCCGACGTTGATTCTGGGTACGCTGCTTACAGCCGTGACCGCGTTTCCCCGGTCATCCGGTGCGCGCCCGATGCGGGTGTATAACCTGCCGGGTTATTACATTATTCACAGCGATGAGAGCCCACGGATTTTGCGGCAGATATGGCTGCGGATGAATTTTGTGGCGGCAACTTATGAGCGCCGGCTGCATCGTTTCTTTGGCGGGGTGGTCAACCAAAAGCAACCGTTTTACATTTTCCGACATCGGGAGGAATACCTGCGGGCCGGGGGTCCTCACGGCAGTGCGGGAGTGTTTATTGTGGGATACAGTGGCCAACGACTGATGGCGGATGCGGGCACGAAAATCACCCATCAGATGTGGCATGTCATTCAGCACGAGGCATTTCACCAGTTTACCTATGCGATGATCGGCCGCTTTTTTCCACCGTGGGCCAATGAGGGGCTGGCGGAATATTTTGGCGAGGGGCTGTTTACCGGTAACAGTTTCGTAACCGGCTGGATACCTCCGTGGCGTCTGGCCCGGCTGAAGTGGGAAATCCGGCACCACAAGCTGCATTCCATCCGTTACATGCGGCATATGCCCTACAGTGAGTGGAATGATGTGCTGATGGGAACGAATTATGACCAGGCGTGGTCCATGATTTATTTCCTCGCCTGGGCCAATCATGGGAAATATGGGCCGGCATTCATGCGGTACATGGCGTATTACAAGCATGGATTCAGTGCCAATAAATCATGGCGGATGGCGTTCGGCCATGACAACGGGCGGTTTCAGAAATTATGGCAGAAATATTGGATGGACATGCCGTCCAATCCAACCGCCCTGCTGTACACAAAAGTTCAGACGCAGGCGCTCACGAATTTTCTGGCCCGCGCCTGGAGCCTGGGGCAGAAGTTTTCATCGGCGAAGGAATTTTTCGATGCGGTTGCTGCGGGATCATTGAAGGAATACCATTTGCCGGACAACCGATGGCTGCCGCAGACACTTCTGACTCATGCGGCAAGACGGGCACCGCGCCTGGGCACGTGGCGGCTGGCCGCCGGACGACACCCGGAGCTGATCTGCCGGATGGCCGATGGAACGCGCGTGATCGGGATGTTCCGTCTAAGAGGTCATCGTATTGGCAAGGTGTGGGTCAAGGTTCAAGCGGAAGGTGGCGCTGCGGGCCCGCGCCCCGCCGACGGTACGCTGGGAACCGTTGCCCAGTGATTTACGGTTGACAGAATTTTCGCGGCGATTGGAGTGAGCGGAGAATGCCACCGGCCGGGTGGAACGCGCCTGCATGAGATAACTTTCGGCCTGCCATACGGTACGGGTACTGAGTCAAAAATCCTTACGCCCACGTGCAATTTCCTCCCCGTCTGCATCGCAATGACGATCAGTCGGTATCAAAATAAAGCGTCCCATAACCAAGCATGATTTTCTATAAATGCGATTTTTGATTCAGAAATGGGGTTGGGGCATTTGCGATCGCCGTCGCAAGAAAAGACACCTCATGCTAAAGACCGAATTGGCCGATTCCAAAGGTCGGAGTATAGCGTGACGACATGGAGGTCGCTTGAGTTTCCGATATTTGTTTTTTCGGAGCGATCTCGATGTCGGCCTGTTTCAAAATCGTTATTTCACCTTCGTTAAAAGTCGTTTCGGGGCAAGACGCGCCCATCCATCTGCCACCACAGTCGGCACGTCGATGCCACAGTGAAATTGCCTTCGACGGTGATCTGTCCGAGCCGGGACGGGCGGTTTCAGGCAAAGCCGTTCGACGAGGGACACTTGCGACGCATCGATAAAGCCGCGTCATTTGAGAGCAGAGCCTACCGTATTGCGGAGTGATATTTTTTTGCATGGAGGCGTTCGGGGGTTTACCGATGCCCGATCGCGACGGACTTACCATTACTGAGCTATTCACTCTGCTCATCAGTGTAAGTTTATTGGGTACTATTTTAATCGGCGCGGCGATGCGTCGAGAACATGATCACGACCTTATTGTATGCGCCGGACATCTGCGATCTTTAGCGCTCGGTGCAACCCGTTACGCAATCGAACATCAGGGACAAATGCCGGGTGATCAACCCGAAGAGCGCGACTGGTGGTGTCGCAGCATATCTCCCTATGTGAGGCATTTTAATAAGACCATCCTCTGTCCGGATGCCGCGCAGGACGCTGTAGCGGTCGGCAATGCCTATGCTGCGTGGACGGTGAGATTGAAAATGCCGGTGACAAAAACCGATGGCCACCGCGCGTTGATGATTCATGGCAGTTACGGCTTTAATGGTTACTTGTCACATGAGTCTTACGCCGCCGCGTCGTCCATGGAGCCGCTATTTGGAGATTGCATCTGGTATGATGCGAAACCCCAGCTCTCCGACACGATGCCGCAGAATTTATTCCTTGGAAATTACAACTTAAGTCGGAACGACCAGATGGGCAATTTCTGCATTCGTCGCCATAACGGACGCATCAATATGGCGCTGCTGGGAGGTGGGGTCGAGACCCTGCGATTGTCCGCGTTGTGGTCGCTGAACTGGACCGGCGCGAGAGGTGGATTGAAGGTGACAGGCCCGTGAAATGAGAGCCGACATGGCGGGTACTGACCTGCCCGTTTAGAATGGATGGGGTGAGAATCATCGCCGGCAGATTTCGTCATCGCACTTTAGAGAGCCCCCCGGCCAAGACAACGCGTCCGATAACGGACCGGGTTAAACAATCACTTTTTGATGCCCTGTCCGTTGCAATAGGTTTTGAGCGTATTCGTGTATTGGATGTATTTGCAGGCACGGGGAGTTTGGGGTTGGAATCTCTATCGCGCGGCGCCCGTGAAGTGGTATTTGTCGAGGAAGATCGTCGCGCTCTGATCGCTTTGAGCAACAATGTCGAGGCCTTGGGCGTTAAGGCTGAAAGCCGGATCGTTAAGGCGGACGCGTTCTTCCGCGGCGATATCTGGCGGGGCGATATGGGGCGGTTTGACATGATATTCTTTGATCCCCCCTACCCGCTGCTGGACAAGCCCGAAACGGCGCAGAAACTCGATGGCATGATGTGCCGCGGAGCAGAGTCGGCATTGAACGATGACGGGGTTTTACTTTTCCGGCATCCGGGAAAGTTTAAGCTGGAGTCCATGCAAACGGCCAAGCTGATCATGCGTCGGCAGGACTACGGATCGATGTCGGTGACGTGGATCGGGCGAATGCCGGCAAGCTGAACGCGTGGCGATATTCAAGGGGTGAAGTTGGCAAAGCTTCAATACCGTTTTTTCAAACCGACGCATGCGGCGCAGCTGCGGCGCATGGAATTCACCGTTCGAGGGGTGGTGGAGGGCGTTTACGCCGGCCTGCACAAGAGTCCACATAAAGGTTTTTCCATTGAATTTGCCGAACATCGTGAATACGTTCCCGGTGATGAAATCAAGCATCTGGACTGGACGGTGCTGGCGAAAACCGACCGCTATTATGTCAAACAATATGAACAGGAAACCAACCTGAGGGCCACCATCTGCCTGGATGCCTCTGCGTCCATGCGTTTCGGCTCGGCGGTGCAGCACGATCCGGCAACCGGGACGGGAAATC
>DAHWIP010000040.1:0-10560 GCA_027344975.1 Phycisphaerae bacterium | reverse complement strand
ACTCACCGAGGAAGATTATCAGCGAAACGGTTCGGTCTATAAACTTATCTGGGGACGTAACCAGTCTCAGACGGTGATGGATCAGCTGGCGAAAGTGTGGTGGGCGGATATTTATATCTGCGGCCATCAGGCCCAGGAGAGCGGCTACGGAATCATCGGGCGAAATATGTTTCTGCTTGATTCATCGCATAATCATGGCGTTCTGCTGCCTCTTCTATTGGAAAAGCAATATACCATGTCGGATCTCACCTCCCGCGTGGTACCCCTGGCCGGCATTGCCTGAAATCGCCGGACACCTCATGACTTTGATCACCTTGGTTAACGCCCGAATTCGGGTCGCGGCTATAATCTGAGCAGATAAATTGTTGGGTATTTGCCGGAGAGCGACATTGACAAGTGAACTTAAGAACAAAACGGCCCTTATTACCGGCGCTAGCAGTGGCATCGGCCGAGCGGTGGCTGTTGAGCTGGCCGCTCGCGGTGCGACGGTTTTATTGGCGGCACGCCGTCAGGAACAACTGCAACATGCGGCCGAAGAGATTGGGAGATCAGGCGGGATCGCCATACCGATAGCGGCGGATATCGCCAGCACGACGGAAATCGATCGGTGCCTTGCCATCTGTCGCGAGAAGACCGGGCGGCTTGATATTGCCATCGTTAATGCCGGCCGGGGGCTTGCGGGCGGACTTTTAACCAGCGACGAATCCAAGTGGGATGAACTTTATGACCTTAATGTGCTCGGAGCCGCAAGACTCATGCGGCGCTGCGCCCAATGGATGGTCGAACAGAAGGCGGGCGATATTGTGGTGCTCGGGTCTGTTTCCGGCCATAACATCTCTCCCTTCAGCGGTTTCTATGGATCGACCAAATGGGCGCTGGCGTCCATTGCTGAGGCTCTGCGTCGGGAATTGGCACCGAAACGCATTCGAGTCTCTACGGTTAAGCCGGGTGTGGTGGAATCCGAATTTCAGGCGGTCGCGGGTTATGACCGTGAAAATTTTTATGACACCATTTCCAGATATGGACCCCTTCTGCAGCCGCAGGATGTGGCGGACGCCATCGCCTACATCGTCACCCGGCCGCCACACATATTGGTGAACGAACTGGTTATACGACCGGCAGGACAGGATTATCCTTGAACGCGCACCGGCGCACCTGATTTCCATACTCCAACCAGCTACATCGCACTTACCGCGCAGCGGCAAGGTGCCGAGTACGCCGTTGGAACATCCGTTTTAAAAGCGTCCCGCAGTAGATCGATGTCATTACCGAGTTCGTTGAACATCACAATCAAAGCCCAAAGGCTTTCGTCCGGACCGCCAGGCTTAAACGCATCCTGTAAAAAGTTGCCAGGGCCCGCGCCGTACGAAATAAGGCTCAATCTATTTGATTCACTACAGCGGCGGCTATTTTTCCGTTCGGAGATTACGATCTGAAAATTGCATAATCCCCTGGGCCTCAGGATGAGCAGCCAGATATTCCATCAGCATGCCGTGATAACTGGTACGTTCCACCGGCAGGGCATCCAGGTTTAATCGATGGCGGACCGCCATGATGTGCTGCTCATCCGGCCCTTCAAGTTCAATAAATAATCCATATATGGGAAGCTCATCGAGTTCGATTCGCACGTCGTCCAGCATCCAGGAGTGTCGCCATTTCTCAAAGGCGCCGGTTCGCCTGTACCCCAGTCGCAGAAAAAGTCCTGTCGCCAGTTCCGGAGGCTCGGCATGCAGGTCAATCGACGGCCGATTCTGAATATCGCCTGATGGCCGCCCTCCCTTGACCGTAATGAGCGATTCGCGGCGGCCGTCGCGCTGATGTTCTATGGTCCGTACGCGCAGCGCGATGCGACGCTCCGAAAGCTGCCGGTCGGGGGTATCAAAAAATTCATTCCACTCCCTCATCAAACCCAGATCAACAGCCCGCAGGGCGGTCAGTCGCTCGCGAACCGCATCGTGCGACGGGCAGCGGAGCTTGATCTCAATTTCCCGAAATGCCTCCCAATCTCGTTGAGTATCCATAATTATTTACCTGCGGATCGGCGTGATCTTTTCATCCGTTATTAAACATGGCGATACAGACCGTCTGGCCATGAATAAAATTGCTGCGCCCGACCGGCCCAAGTTCGCCAGCAGCAAAAAAACCGGCCAGCGGCAGGGGCCCCAGCATATCCTGCACCGCCGCCACGTCATGGTTCGGACGGCCGAAAAGTCGCTCGCCTCGCCCGTTACAACTGAACATCAGGGCTCCACGCGGTTTGTCGGCCAGAAGCAGATGTCCTTGTAGAAGGAGACGTAAATCTTCGGTTGCAGTCTGCGCATCCTGCACATGAAATTGAACAATCTGCCCCGCGCTGACCATATCTCCGATGGCGATACTGCCCGTGGTTCGGTCGGCTTCAAGGATATTTCTAACCAGAAAATCGCCGCGCGAATAGTTCCCCTTGCGCTGGTCAATCACCCGGCCGATCAGCAGGCCCCGTTTTTCCACCGCAAGTTGATCGATCTGCGTCAGATTGCTGCATAATTCGGTGATGACCTCCATCGGCGGCATGTCGTCCAATTTTTCAATGACATTGTCGTGTGCGGCGGTAATGGTCATCGGCTCTCCAATCGGCCGACACCCTTGAGAGACCAGGCAATCAATCTGAACCGGGCCGGCGATTGCCACTCCCACGGCCCCGGCTCGGTATATCCGGTCGTCGATTGCCATGCGAGATTCACCTGCCGCACGAATGCCGCTGGTCATCCCGCCTACGACCGGTACATGAGGCAACCGGGTCGATATCAATTCCAGAAGTTGCGTGATGGGCGTGGTAAACGGATCGCCGAAAAGCAGCAGGCACCTCGTATCTTCACCGGCGGCCAGCGCTTCGTTGAGCGCATCCGGATCCGTCAGCAGTTCCTGCCAGCGGTTATCGTCGAGACGAAAAGGGGTAATCTGCGCGCTGGGCATCGCCATGGCCAAGGCTGATATGGCGGTTTGGCTCTCCAGTTCGCGCGCATCACCCAGAACGCTCTGGGCATTGCACGCCAGAAGATGCTCGCATCCCGTCCGGCGCCGCACCTCAGATACAATCCGCTCAAATGCGTAATTCAACCGGCTGCTGATAAACAGCACCACGAGATCCGATTTCGACATCGGCGAGAGCTGATCACAGATACTGCGCGTCAGTACCGCCGGATCACTGTCGGAGCATAGCGCGGATTTGAATTCCATCGATTCAACTTCTCCTGGGGGCATTATATCGGCAAATTGTGGCAGGCCGGGTCGACCGGAAATGGGTCACCCGTGAGCTTCCCGAGTCGGTCCTTGCCGACTCTCCGCAACCGCAGAGCCCGTGCCATGCGGCACCAGCGCCGACGGAATGCTTATACCCACATTCCGTGCTGCCGCGATAAACGTCGCCGGCAGCGGTGCAAGAAACCGCCGTTCATCTTTTGAATTCGGATACGCGAATTGCAGCATCCGACAGTGCAGGTAAAAGTGACTCTCACCGTGCATCTGCGAGGCCTTCCCTGGGGCGGCGTACAGATTGTCGCCAATCAAGCTGCTTCCCACAAACATCATGTGCGCCCGAATCTGATGCAGCCGCCCGGTTACAATTTCAATTCTTACCAGCGATGCCTGATCACTCTTCGCCAGCGTCCAGTAATACGTCAGCGCTTCCTGTCCGGCTGCGGAAACCACAACTTTTTTTACACCGGTATCGGTCTCCGCCAATCGTGCTTCAATCTTGCCATTCGCCGGTGTCGGTCTGCCGTGAACCAGCGCCAGATATTCCTTTTTAACCTTACGATTTTGGAAAAGTTTTCGCAGGTGATCGTAACTTTCCGGCGTCAGCCCCAACACCATCGCGCCGCTGGTCGGTTTATCCAATCGGTGCAGCAGACCCCAATCCCGCCGAGCACCGAGTGTGCGCAATAGATGAGAAAACCGACCGAACGCAGCATTGAGCACGGAATCATCAATATGTCCCAGACCCGGTTGACTTACCATCCCCACCGGTTTATTAACGATGAGATATTCATCATCCAAATGCAGAATATCAAGCGGCAACTGAGCATTGGGAATCGGTACTCCCTGCGCAAGTTGTCGTGAATCGCAAGCCCGGCGATCGGCGCCCGCCGCTGAATATTTCCGCAGCGTCAATGGATTCCCTCCGCAGCAAGCCACCGCTCCGCATCAATCGCCGCTTTGCATCCCATCCCGGCGGCGGTAATCGCCTGACGATATACCGAGTCGGCACAGTCACCGGCGGCAAAAACACCAGGCACGCTG
Source organism: Phycisphaerae bacterium (assembly GCA_027344975.1). Lineage (GTDB taxonomy): Bacteria > Planctomycetota > Phycisphaerae > WQYP01 > WQYP01 > JAJZGD01. Next base: position 6,279 of record DAHWIP010000040.1, on the reverse strand, counting down.
GTGATGGATCGGAACCCATCCTGAAGCCTGATATATCCTTTATCATCAAGGTCCACCTTCCCTCGCAGGAAGGCGGTATTCGGCGTATGCCCGATTGCGGCAAACATTCCGCGACACGCAATTTCTCCCGTCGCACCCGTCTTGACGTTTTTCGTCTTCACGGCGGTTACGCCGTCCTGCTCATTACCGAGAATTTCTTCAATAACCGTATTCCACACCATCTCGATCTTGGGATTTTCCAAGGCGCGCTGCGCCATAATCTTGCTGGCCCGCAGCGTGTCGCGCCGGTGTACGAGATAAACCTTGGTGGCGAATTTCGTCAGATACGTCGCCTCTTCAACCGCGGTATCTCCGCCCCCGACCACCACCAGCGGCTGATCACGAAAACGCGGCAGCGCCCCATCGCACACGGCACACGCGGATACCCCGAGATTTTCATATTTTTTCTCAGATTCCAACCCCAGATAATTCGCGCTGGCTCCCGTTGATACAATCACCGCGTGGGCTTTTAAATTGAATTGACGCGAATTAAGCTCGTCTGAGGCGCTGATCTCAAACGGCCTTCGCCCCAAATTGATCTCGGCCACAAACGCCGTTTCCACCCGTGTGCCAAAACGCTCGGCCTGCTCCTGCAAGGTGGCCATCAGTTTTTGACCGCTTATCCCATGCACAAAACCCGGATAATTCTCCACTTCCGAGGTAAACATCAACTGCCCGCCCGGAAAGCGATCCCGGTTGAATCCATCTCCGGCGAGTACCAGTGGATTTAAGTTGGCCCGTGCTGCATAAACGGCCGCCGTCCAACCGGCGGGTCCGGACCCGATAATGACGACTTTTTCAACCTTGTCGGACATCAATACCTCCTGAGCGACTTCCATATCCCGCTGATGACGGTCTCAGCACGGTGGACTAAGCATTCTAGCCGCAGAACGGGATTGCGGTAAACGTATTGGGTTAAGCCCACTCGGTGCCGGAGAGCCCGGTCTGATACCCTCGGCGTGCTTTTTACCCGCATCGGTTGGCCGACCGATTCATGCGGGAGTGTTTGCATGAAAAAATCTCTGCTTTATCATGCCGCCTCTTGGCTATGGATGGGCTTTATGGCAAAACGTACCGCCGAACCACAATGGTTGAACTTTGGTAAAAGCGATGATTACTTCAATCTCGTTCATCGTCCACTGCAATGTCTCATTTTTATCGCGCCGTTGCTGCTGATCTATCAGATCGGCATAACTCTCCATCCCTGGAACCCCGGTGCTACTCAAACGCCCAACATCATTGCCTTCATCCTGATGCTGAGATTTTTCAGCCTCTTCGGCGTCGTGGGGAATTATTTTCCTCTTTTGGCCGTTGTGGCCATCCTATTCTCCTGGCATCTGGCACGTAAAGACCCCTGGCAATTTCGCCCTTTTCTGTACCTGGCCATGTACGGCGAGAGTCTCCTCTGGGCAATACCCATGCTGGTGGCGGCGATGTTGCTCGCCGGTCAGTCCCCGGCTATGCACGCAATTGAATTTTTTGCCCGCGCGCCCAGCCATCTGAGTTGGCAGACGAAAATTGTTCTCTCGATCGGCGCCGGCATCTATGAGGAACTCCTTTTCCGGCTGGTGCTCATTACGGTATTAAATTTTCTGCTGGTCGATGTCTTCAAACTCTCGCTTACCAAAGCGATCCCGATCATCATTCTTCTTTCAGCCGTCCTTTTTTCGCTCTACCATTATCTCGGTGCTGAAAAGCCGGCTTGGGACACATTTCTCTTCCGCACCGCCGCCGGAATTTACTTTGCCGCCATCTACATATTCCGCGGTTTCGGCGTGGATGTCGGCTCCCACGCCGCCTATGACGTCATTGTCGTGCTGCTTCAGGCGGGCGGCGGCCACGGCATTTGAGGCGATCGGCCACTCACCGGGCGTTTTGCGATAAATTTGCTTTCCAATCTGCGTTGCCGCGATTCCGCGTTCGCGGGAGAACAGGAGCAAGGACGACGCTTGGATCAGTGCGAAAATTCCTTTGAAACCACCAGCCGCGCCTCCCCACGCGCCAGATCAGCCTCAAGCCGTGCCTGCGATTGCTCTGCGTGCGGCGAATTCAGCACGCCCTGCAGTCGGATCATTTCCTTCCGAATCACCGCTGCCATTTCATCCGCGCTTAACCCATCCAATTGTTCCGCCGGAATCGGCTTACCGTAGATCACGCGAATCCTGCAACACCTCGGCAGTATCCGATTGCGCGACCATGCTTCAAAGGCACCGTCAATGACAATCGGAATGACCGGCACCTTCGCACGGCGGATAATGACGCTCACCGCCGCCCCCACCGGCCCGATGGAGCCATCCTTGGTTCGTGTGGCTTCGGGAAACAAATTCAGAAGATACCCTTTCGCCAGACAATTGAGCGATTCACGCATGGCTGAGGCGTCTGCCCGACCGCGCTTGATGGGAAATGCATTGGTCCTCTCGAGCACATACTGCACAAAACCACCCCGAAACAGCGACTCGCGGGCAACAAAATGAATCTGTCGATAAAGGGCGATGCCGATAAGCCATGGATCCAGAAAGCTTTGATGGTTCGTCAGCAGCAACGCCGGCCCTTTACGCGGAATGTTTTCCCGTCCGTAGATGCGTACGCCGAAGAACAGAATCGCCAGAAATTGCAGCAATACGCGAAAACTGCTCCAGAGAAGCACTTGAAACCAGCCCGTCCCCTCGCCGCGGTAAACGTAGGGCTTATAGGATGCGGTCGGTGTTTTCGCTTCGTCCGTCAACTGCGTCATGTGTCAATCCTTCCGGCCGCCACCAATTGCGCCAGCAGGGTCACCACTTCCGACAGGTTCATCTCAGTTGAATCAATGGTGACTGCGTCATCGGCGGGCTTAAGCGGCCCGACCGAACGGCTCCGGTCGCGCTCATCACGAATTAATAATTCCTGCAGAATGGTTTCATACGCTGCATCAATTCCCTTTAACGCCAACTGGTGAACCCGGCGACGGGCACGCTCCTGTGGCCGGGCGTCAATAAAGAATTTGAATTCGGCATTCGGAAATACCACCGTCCCCTGATCGCGCCCCTCCGTGACCAGAGATTCGATCCGCGATGCAATCAATCGCTGTTGTCTTACCAATTCCGCCCGAACCTCCGGATTATCCGCCGCGCAATAGGTGACATTGGTTACCTCCGGCAACCGGATGTCCGCTGTGATATCGCGGCCGTCAAGCAGAACGGCCGCCGGCTCAACCGCAAAATCAAGTTCAATCTGCGCGCTGCGACTGAGTTCCGCCACGGCATGCGGATCGCTGATAACACCGCTCCTCAATGCCGCAAGAGCCACGGCCCGGTACATCGCGCCCGTGTCGAGGTGAACAAATCCGAGTTTTCGGGCCAGTTCCGTCGCCACCGCCGATTTTCCCGATCCCGCCGGCCCGTCTATCGTAATAATCAAAACCGCATCCGTCCTTTAGCTCACTGCCGACCTTCAACTCCTGTCGGCACTTCTCCTGCTGCAGCTAATCTACCGCGCCGCAGACGGTTTTGCCTCTCTCTCGGTTTCACGGCCGCCATGCAGAGCAGCGGCAAATCGCTACAATCGTTGCGGTGATCATTTGTGGAGAATATCGATGATCGATACGGTATTAATTTGGATTGAAAAAAATTCCCGGCGATGGCTTCATGACCTGCAGCAATGGCTTTCGATTCCCAGCGTGTCGACGGATCCCGCCCACGCTGTTGATGTACAGGCAGCGGCGGAATGGGCGCAGTTTTATCTCCGCAGTGCGGGGATGGACGCTTCCCTGATTCCCACCGCCCGCCATCCGTGCGTTTTGGCAACCACGCCCAAAGGGATGTATCCGGATTCCGCCCCACATATTGTCATCTACGGCCATTACGACGTACAGCCACCCGATCCTCTCGACGCCTGGAAATCGCCCCCATTTTCGCCGACCATTAACAGGGGGCAGATCATCGCCCGTGGTGCATCCGACGACAAAGGGCAGACGTTCTGCCATATGGCTGCGCTATTGGCATGGCGCGAGATTTCGCAGCAATTTCCGCTGCGCGTCACGGTACTGCTTGAAGGGGAGGAGGAAATTGGTTCGCCAAATCTTCCCGCGGTCATTCGACATCTCAAACCCCAGTTGGCCGACGCCTCCGCCTTGGTGATCAGCGATTCAGCACAATTTGCGCCGGGAATTCCCGCGATTACCAGCGGCCTGCGCGGCCTGATCTATTACCAGATTACGCTTACCGGTCCGAATCGAGATCTGCACAGCGGCGTGTATGGAGGCGCCGTTGCCAACCCGGCAACCGTATTATGCGAATTGATTGGCCGACTGCACGATTCAACCGGCCGCGTGACGATTCCCGGATTCTATGACCGCGTCGTTTCCGTTGATGCGGAATTGCGCCGGCAATGGAGTAAATTGCCGTTCTCAGATCAGCTTTTTGCTCAGGACATCGGTGTAAGCAATCTTTACGGCGAGGTCGGTTACTCAACGCTTGAAAGGCGATGGTGCCGGCCGACTCTGGAAGTAAACGGGCTTACTTCCGGCTTTCAGGGCCCCGGCGCAAAAACCATCATCCCCGCGACCGCATCGGCCAAGATATCCATGCGATTGGTGCCGGACCAGAAACCGGATGAGATTCGGGACGCGTTTGAAGCCTATCTCAAATCGATGCTGCCGGATGGGATCACCATGAAATGTGAGCTCTTCGGCGCGTCACCGGCCGTTGTCACCGCAACAGATTCGCCAGCCATCGCAGCGGCCATTAATGCCGCTCGCATCGGTTTGGGCGCCGAGCCGGTTATTATCCGCGAAGGCGGTTCCATCCCGGTGGTGAATTGGTTCAGGCAGGAGCTTGGGCTCGAAAGTGTGCTGCTCGGGTTCGGTCTGCCGGACGACAATCTCCATTCGCCCAACGAAAAACTGGATCTGGACTGTTTCTACGGCGGGATACGCTCGTCGGCTTTGCTGCTGGATGAAATGTCGCGTGCTTTTGCCCCGAAAAAATAATGTGCAATGCTCCGCTATGCTATCCGAGTTCCGCCATCCGATCTGATCCATGTCGGGCCGCCGCAACTCCGCCGACGGAGCGATCGGCTCACACCGATATGAGGTTTTCTATCCAAGGTTGCCCACGATGTAAATCTTTGCTACTATCCTACGGGTTCGCTGTGCTCGCTTTGAGCGCTGCCCATGTTGCTGTTGAGATGGATATTGAATTAAAAGGAGACTGGCGATGGAAATTGGAATGATCGGGCTCGGTCGAATGGGGTCCAATATGGTTCGCCGGCTCCTTAAGGAATCACATCGATGTATCGTCTTCGATACCCATGCAGAAGCCCGAAAGGCCATGGCGGGAGAAGGCGCGGTCGCGGTCGACTCTCTTGAGAAAATGGTGGCAGCGATGAAAGCTCCGAGGGCGCTCTGGTTGATGGTCCCCGCTGCCATCGTCGATAAGGTGATTGGCCAGCTCAGCTCTCTGCTGGAGCGGGGCGATGTGATCATCGACGGAGGAAATTCTTTTTATCAGGATGATATTCGCCGTGCCGCGGAACTTAAAAAAAAGGGAATCGGTTATCTCGATGTCGGTGTGTCAGGCGGGGTATGGGGACTCCGGCGTGGTTACTGCCAGATGATCGGTGGCGAGGTTGAGGACTTCAAACGCCTCGAACCCGTCTTCAAAACCCTGGCGCCGGGTGTCAGCGGGGCTTCACGCACGCCGGCTCGCGCAAACGGGCCTGAATTTCCAGCCGAACAGGGATATCTGCATTGCGGTCCGGCCGGTGCAGGCCACTTTGTCAAAATGGTCCACAACGGCATCGAGTACGGCATTATGGCCGCCTACGCTGAAGGGCTGAATATTCTCAAACATGCCGATGTCGGATTGAATCCGGCCGACGCTGATTCTGAGACGGCGCCGCTCTCACATCCCGAGAACTATCAATATAAACTTGATATTCCGGCGATTACGGAAGTGTGGCGTCGCGGTACGGTTATTCAGAGTTGGTTATTGGATCTTACCGCCGAGGCGATGGCTAAAAACGCGTCACTGGATAATTTTTCCGGCCGTGTGAGCGATTCGGGGGAAGGACGCTGGACGCTGCAGGCGGCGATCGATGAGGGTGTGCCGGCGCCGGTTCTGGCTGCTGCACTCTTTGACCGCTTCGCCTCTCGCAGGGCCGCTGAATTTGCTGATCGTGTCATGTCGGCGATGCGTTATGAATTCGGCGGCCATCAGGAAAAAAATGGATAGTGACGGTCTGGTGCGCCTGCAGGGGAAT
>DAHWIP010000003.1:0-23638 GCA_027344975.1 Phycisphaerae bacterium | reverse complement strand
TTGCGACCATAACACGGCCTCAACATGGAATTACCGATGAAAGCCTAACGCGCCGGGCAGGCGGAATCAAACCACGGCCGTTACGTCCGCCCCTCAATTTCCTGATACCCTGATACCCTGATACCCTTTCCAGCGTTACCGCCGGCAAGCCGGCGGCTATTTGGCACCGCAGCCGCCCGGCCTCAGCGTTCCTCAGCGTCCCCTGCGGTGGAAAAAAGCACTTACCGTCGTGCCTCGCACGACCCATGCATGCTCACCTTTCCACTTTCTACTTTCCCCGTTCTGCCGGCGCAGCCGGCCCGTCCCCTGCGGTTGATTGGGTTTCTCTCTCTTTCCCTGCGGTCGGCGGTAATTAACTACGGTGGGAGTATGGCGTCGTGCCTGCGGCTGGCCTGTTTCCACTCGCACTCCCCCGGAGCGCCGGGGAAAACTTGCCTCACCCGCGCGAGATTTCCGTCGGCGGCGCATTTACACGGATTTGGAATAAGTTATAATTGCCCCTCACTTACGCGGGCGTAGCTCAGTGGTAGAGCGTCACGTTGCCAACGTGAATGTCGAGGGTTCAAATCCCTTCGCCCGCTTTTCCCGTGACTTTACCCCCCTGCCGTCCCCGCCGCCGTTTGGAGTACGGCGCGCGTTAAATTGCGGATGTACGTAAGACCGTTAGAATGCGGTGCTTGGTTTTGATGAGGACACATGATTTCAGAGCATCCCCAATTTCAGGAACGGCACCATCGGCTGGCAAAATGGCGGGCGCTTGGAGTTGATCCGTATGGAACGCGGCTTGACGGCGTTCAACCGGTTCTCGACGCCAAGGCGCTACATACCGAAAGCACACCTCATGAGGGAACTCAGATCGCACGGATTTGCGGTCGTATTGTGCTTTTGCGCGATATCGGCAAGCTGATCTTCATCACGGTCCAAGATTCCTCCGGAAAATTGCAGATCGGTCTGACGAAGCAGATGCTCGCAGCCGAGTGGGAAAAGGCGAAATTGCTCGAACTTGGCGATATTGCGTGGTTTGAGGGAAAAGTCGGCCACACCAATACGGGTGAGGTCACGATCTGGGCCACCGCTTTCGGGCTTTCCGCCAAGGCCCTCCTGCCGCTTCCCGATAAATTCCATGGGCTCACCGACACGGAGTTGCGGTACCGGCAGCGATATTTGGACTTGGCGGCCAACAGCGGCTCGATGTCTGTATTTCAGGCGCGAAGTCGGATCATCGCAGAAATTCGGAGTTTCCTGCATCAGCGCAAATTCATCGAGGTTGAAACCCCGATGATGCAGTCCATGGCCGGTGGTGCTGCCGCCCGTCCGTTTTTAACGCATCACAATGCCCTCGATATCGATTTATATCTTCGCGTCAGTCCGGAATTATTCCTGAAACGATTGATGGTCGGCGGTATGGAGCGGGTTTTTGAGATCAATCGAAATTTCAGAAACGAAGGGATCGATACGCGCCACAACCCGGAATTCACCATGATGGAGCTGTACGAAGCTTACAGCGATCTAGCCGGGATGATGGAATTGACCGAAACGTTGGTGGTGACACTGGCTGAAAACGAAGCTCGCCTGCAGAAAAAAACCGATGGTCCGGTGCTCCTGCCATTCGGAGATCGACAGATTGATTACACCTCCCCATTTGAACGGATCGCCTACGGCGATTTATTTCAAAAGCATGTTGGGGTTGCGATGGAAGACGATGCTGCGGTTCGCAAGGCCGCGGCTGACTGCGGCATAACGCACAGTGACAGCAAAGATGCTGATGTGCTTCGCGGAGAGCTCTTTGAGCGGTTCGCCGAGCCGTCATTGAAAGACTATGACCGGCCGGTGTTCGTCTTTGACTATCCAGCAGGGCTATGTCCGTTGACGCGGCGCAAGGGCGGCAACCTCTCCATCGCCGAGCGATTTGAACTTTACGTCGCCGGCATGGAACTGGCCAATGCCTACACGGAACTTAATGATCCGGAGGTGCAATATGAAACACTCTCCGCACAGCTGGCGGGTTTGCCGGAACATGAATCGATGGCGCGGATGGATCATGATTTCGTAACTGCATTGTGTCATGGAATGCCACCGGCCGGCGGATTGGGAATCGGAATTGACCGCCTGATCATGTTGCTGACCAATTGCACCAGTATCCGGGATGTCATCCTGTTTCCGCTTTTGCGTCCGGCTCTGCGATCGGCCAATGACCCCGCCGTATCCGCTCCGAATATTTGAGAATCCATGTATAAACTTTTCCTCTGTTTTCGATATCTGACGCGCAAGGGAATTGTCATATTTCCCATTCTGGCTGTGTGGCTTTGCGTATCGATGCTGATTGTCGTCTACAGCATCATGACCGGTTTTGTCGATCGCGTGCGCGATGCGGGTAAAGAATTGATGGGCGATGTCGTCATCCAAAGTACGCTCGCCGCCGGATTTTCGCATTATGACGGCCTGCAAAAGCAACTGGCCAAACTCCCGTGCGTCGCTGCGACCGCACCGGTGATCAGCACCTACGGGATCATGAATCTGCCGGAATATCAGACCAGTGCCGAAGTGGAAGTGCTGGGCATCAAACCTGCCCTGCAATCAAGGGTGAGTTCATTTGGAAAGAGCCTCTTCTGGCAATATCGCGCCCCCCTGGATGCGGCACATGACCTTCGCCATGCACCGTTTCCCGTTACGGGCAGTCAACTGGTCAAGTATGCGCGGGGAAAGCTTCAGGCGGCACTGGAGGTATTCCGACGCCACGAGCTTGCCATCCGTAAACTCAAGCCCATCAAGGGCCATGGATGGATTGCGGCCATTGAGCACCATTGGCATGTCATCGCCCGTGAGGATTACCGCCAGGCGGAGTACCATCTGAACCGGGTGTTTCGCGATTTGCGATTTGTCCAGAAACTTCCACCTGCAGCCATCATCAGGAGTGATGCCGCGCTTCGTAAAGAATTGATTCCTCCCGCCCCCACGTTCGAGCCGCCGGCACGAGCACGCAGGGATTATCCCAGTCTCGCCGCCGAGCCGAAATATGGGTGCGTCGTAGGCATCGACATCGGACTTTACACCCGCGATAGATTCGGGCATTACCATCGGCCGCCTGGCGTGCGTTTTTCACCTGTCATTCTTACCGTGGTACCCATTACCCTCAGCAGCACATTGGCCAGCCCGCAGAGCCATCGGTTTCAAATTGTGGATGATTCACGAACGAAGGTTTTCACGGTGGATCGGCATACCGTCTACGCCCCGTTTCGCGTGGTGCAGAAAATGGCCTTCATGCAGCAACAGGACCTGCTCAGCGGCGGCATTCGGCCGGCACGCTGTAGCGAAATTGAGATTCGAGTTCATGATGATCAGCACCAGGCGGCGGTGAATGCGGCCCGCAATCAGATTGCCGCCGCAGTCAGGCGTTATGCGCTTAAACACCCCGGCATGCAGTCTTCGGGCCTGACCGTGATGACGTGGCTGCAGGAACAATCCCAGTTTATCGCGGCGGTGGATAAAGAGCGCGATCTGATAACCTTTTTGCTCGGGATGATGAGTCTCGTGGTGATTGTCGTCATATTTCTGATATTTTTTATGATTGTCCGCGATAAGACCCGCGATATCGGCATTATCAAGGCCATCGGCGGCAGTGAAGTGGGCGTAGGAAGTATTTTTGTGCTTTATGGCCTCTTAATAAGCTCTGCCGGGACTCTGATGGGCGTGATCACCGGCGTGCTTTTTGTCATCCACGATAACTGGATTCATGATGACATACTCTGGCGAATTTTTGGAATCACGATCTGGAATCGAAGGGTTTACATCTTTTCGCGTATACCGGATCAGGTTAATCCGGAAACGGTCGTTACCATCGCACTGCTGGCCATTGTGGCGGGGCTGCTGGGGGCTATCATACCGGCCTTGATTGCGGCATCGCGGGATCCCGTTCATGCACTGCGTTACGAGTAACGGTGAGGAGTGGCGTTGGCGAATCTGTTGGAGCTGATTGATATTAAAAAAAGCTTCCGCATGGGGACGGAAGAAGTTCAGGTCCTCTCGGGCGCCAATCTTGCCATCGCCGAGGGGGAGTTTGTCGCCTTAATCGGAGCGTCCGGATCTGGAAAAAGCACGCTGCTGCATATCGCCGGGGCGTTGGACCGCCCGGATTCAGGCTCCGTCCTGTTTAAGGGGCGAGATATCATGCGCTGCGGCTTTTTTGAAAGGTATCGCTTTCGCAACCGGAATGTGGGGTTTGTGTTTCAGTTATATCATCTTCTGCCGGAGCTCAACGTGCTGGAGAACACCTTGCTGCCGGCGATGGTGGCGGCACCGTGGTACAAGGCGCTGATCCGGGCGCGTCCGGGTAAAGCGCTGGCTATCCAGATGCTGACCGATATGGGCCTCGGGGGACGTCTGAAACACCGCCCCAATGAGCTTTCCGGCGGTGAAAGACAGCGAGCCGCCATTGCCCGCGCTCTGATCAACCGCCCGGCCCTGCTGCTGGCCGACGAACCGACCGGCAACCTGGATCCGCGAACCGGCCACGGGATCATTGATCTGCTCATCCGGCGGAGGCGCGAAGAAAACTGCAGCATGCTGCTGGTCACTCATGATGTCCAAATTGCTCAATTGGCCGATAGAGTCGTGCGATTGGAGGATGGCAAAATCACGCCTGCGTGAGGCGCCTTAAACCGTATGGCATTCTTTCGTAACAACAGTCATTCCCAATCTGCCGGCAGCGTCGATCTGCCGACGATGTCATTTGGTGATCATCTTTCCGAACTGCGCCGGCGGCTTATTTACGCCCTGCTCGGATCGGCCGTCGGAATTTCCCTGTGCCTGTATTATGATGTCAATATCATCGAATTTTTATACCAGCCATATCTCATTGCACTGAAATGGGCCGGATATCCGCCCCACCTGCAGTATTTCAAGGCGCTGGGCTCCATCATTGTTTATTTCACCACGGCGCTCAAGGCCGGGCTGGTGGTATCAAGCCCCTGGATCATCTATCAGTTCTGGAGATTCGTCGCATCAGGCCTTTATCCGCGCGAACGAAAAGTGGTCTACAAATATATCGGCCCCAGCGCCGTTCTTTTTCTGCTGGGGGTCGCCTTCTTTTTCTTCCTCATTCTGCCGTTTCTGCTCAAATTTATCATGGAGTTCAACAAGCAGGTGCATGTGCCGCCGCTGCACCGCACATGGTGGGAAATGTTTCTTTACCGACATCACGCACCGCCGACTCCCCTACCTTCATCTGCGGCCGTCAAACCGCTGCAGATCCCCCTGCTGGCCCATGATCCGACGCATTTCAAGCCGGGTGTGGCTACGCTCTGGTACAACACAACCGAAGGACAACTTCGTCTGCATTTCGGCCATCAGCTGCTGGAAATTGCTGCCCAGCCGGCCAAAGCGCTCTTTGCCCCCATCCCGATGCTTCATGACTATCTGAGTTTTGTCACCATCATGAGCCTGATTTTCGGTCTGGCATTTGAATTACCGATGGTGATGCTGATTTTAAGCAAGATCGGTATCGTCACAGCGGCCCAGTTCCGTTCCATGTGGCGTTATGCCGTGCTCGGACTTGCGATTGTGGCGGTCGTACTGGCTCCCTCGCCGGATATTTTTACCTTCGCCAGCATCTATATTCCGCTGCTGTCCCTTTATGGTGCGGGATTGATTATGGCGACACTTGCCGGCCGACCGAAAAAGCCTTCCGCGGATGAATCAACCGACGAGGCGGAATCGGCGGCGGAATAGATTCTTATCAGAGTGGGACTGCTTTCCGCCACTTTGCCAGCTTCAATGGACCACGGTGATTATCATTGCCTCGTGCATTCAGCGTAGTGCATCATGGCGTCATCAGAAGCCACCGCCGCAGATTTGGGCAAATTTTAAGTTTTATGCGCTCACATCCAATTTGACGGCCTTGCCGGGAGGCCGGGTTAAATTGCGGATGCTGATCTGCCCTGCCAGCGATTCCACCATGGCATTCATCTGGGGACGCAAATTTCCCGAAAAATTGGCAAACGGATCGCCCTGATCGGAGTTGATGCGCAGCGCCATATCCAGAGGAAGTTGCCCGATGAACGGAAGACCCATCTCCTGCGCCATCTGCTGGGCCCCGCCGCTTCCGAAAAGATCGTATCGAGTTCCATGCTCGCAGACGAAGTAACTCATGTTCTCCACGACGCCCAGAATCCAGACGCCAAGCTGCTGAAACATCCGAACGGCCCGACGCGCATCCGCCAGGGCCACTTCCTGTGGTGTGGCGATGATCACCGCACCGGTGAGCGGAATGCTTTGAGCCAGCGTCAGGGAAACATCTCCTGTGCCCGGCGGCAGGTCAACAATGAGATAATCCAGCTCCCCCCACTGCACCTGTTCAAGAAATTGGCGTATCACGCCATGGACCATCGGCCCACGCCATATCAGTGCTTTTTCCTTCGGCACAATAAAGCCGATCGACATCACTTTGATCGGCACCTGAGCCGATCCCCAGTTAAAGGGGATGATCTTCTCATCCACCACCGAAGGCTGGGAATTGGCCAGGCCGGTCATAATCGGAATCGACGGGCCATAGACATCCGCATCAAGCAGGCCCACCCGGGCTCCTGCGAGGGCAAGGCCGACCGCGATATTCACGGCAACGGTGCTCTTGCCGACCCCTCCCTTGCCTGCACCGACCGCAATTACGTTACGGACATCGGGCAGAATATTGCGCTGATCATTGGATGGCCGGACGCTGGCTCCGAATTTGATGGCGACCGACTGCGCCCCCGGAACGCGAAGCACCGCATCGGTCACATCCTTTTCAATTTTGGAGCGCATCGGGCACGCGGGCGTGGTCAGGTCAATGTCGATACTCACGGCGCCGTTGCACGTGCGTACGTCCTTGACCATTTTGAGTGTGACCAGATCTTTGAAAAGCTCAGGGTCCTGAACACCCGCCAGCGCCGTCCAGACGGCGTCCTTCAGCGATTGATCGCCTGCTGCCGCAGCCGTATCTGTCATTGACTTCCTTCCCCGATGGTCAGGCGTAGCTGTGGAGGCCGACCAGGAAAAAATTAACTCCGATCCAATTGAACATCATCACGCCGAATCCGGCGATCGAAAGCACCGCTGTCCACGTTGGGCGGTACTTCGGCGTTACAAAACGCAGATGCACAATAATCAGATAGACCAGCCATGTGACAAGGGCGAAGGTTTCCTTCGGGTCCCATCCCCACGGCCGGCCCCAGGCGTAATCCGCCCAGACCGCGCCGAAGATAATCCCCGATCCAAGAAACCAGAAGGCCATCTGCAACACCACGATGTTGGCCGAATCCAACTGCTGAAGAAATTGCGTACGCCGCATCTGCTCATCCATGACCACTGCCGGAGCCGCCACCATCGGTGCCTGCAGGACAGCGGTACCGCCGGTTGATGATCCGCTCATGGGGCGGATATCATCCGACGACACCGATCCGGTCGGGTCGATGCCGTATGTGGATACCGGATTGAGCTTGTAATACCCTTTGATGGCCAGAAAGAGCAGTCCCAGGCAGAAGCTCGCACCGATGAGTGCGTAGCTGCTGATAACGACGTTGACGTGGATCCAGAGCCAGTAGGTGCTCAGCATCCCATCGACGCGCGATATGTTGGCGCCCATGCTGGTGCCAACCACATACGGCATCACAAAGCACGCCGTCATGGCCATGAAGCCGACAAAACTCATCGCTAGGCCGAACAAGCTGTTCTTTTTCCAATATTCAAGTATTAACCCGATGGTGCATCCGACCAGCGCAGCGCCGAGTACGCTTTCAAATTCATTCTGAATGGGAATGCGTCCCGCCAGCCACCACCGCACGCCGGTAAATGTGGCGTGGGTGATTACAGCGACGGTAAAAAAGCCCAGCGCCACCTTCCGCACACCCGGTGCGGCACCGACTGCGGCAATAAGGAAAAGGGTGAGCGAAACAAAATAGAAGAATACGCCGACGAGCGTCCCGTCAAAAAGCCGGTTGTACCAGATTTCCGTCACGCGCTTGGCCATCGACGGATAGGCGGCTTCATTAATTTTTGGAAGCACATGGCTGAGAATTTTGATCCCGTTGTTGGCCAGTGTGGCATCATTATCGCGCCACCCACCAAAAAGCTCGACAAAGCCCAGCACCACCCTCTTTGAAATGGTTCGGGAATAGCCCGGTACGGGTTTTCCCAGCGGCATTCCCGGGGGTGGAGGTACACCCGTATTGGGCATCAGATTCACCGGGTTAATCCACAGCTTGCTCTTTGACCCCGGGGGCGGTGCAACGATACGCAGTTGCGCCGCCATATTCCGAAAGGCATTCAGTGCATCGCCGATCTGAGCGACCGAGGAATTCAAAACACCGTCGCGGCTGATGTGCTCCAGAAGCCTGCGAACTTCCGGCTGCGCCAGAAATTTGGGGCTTACCGTCCCCTGTTCCAGAATACGCTTGGCTTGAGCTGGCGAGACCAGCTTGCCGAGCTGTTCACGAATCGGCACCGCCATGATGTAGATGAAATTGCGGTTTTCCCAGGCTTCCGGCCGAAAGGCCATGTCGAGCGCGGTATACAGCGGATCACGCCCGTTGACCGAGCCGTAAAAGGTGATCGTCTGCAAGGTTTCGCGAGCCCAGGTATCCAGCGTCTTCACTTCCTCCTGATTCTGCACCGCCAGTGTCTCCAGCGGCGCCATGTTAATCGTGTGGCGGAACACCGTTCGGTTCTGGGCGGCAATGACCTTGGCCCTGGCGGCGCGAAAGTTTTTGATTTCCGCCTTCATCACCGAAGATTCATTGAACGGCGACTGGGTAGCCACCGGAAATTTGCTCGGCACCCCTTCCTGAACTTTGATGGCGGCTGCGTGCACAAGGGTTGCACCTATTACCGCCATGGCGACCAGTGCCGCGAGTATTCCGGCTTGAATACGAAATCGATCAGGAATTTTCATGTGACAATACCTCTTCTTACGCTTTAGCAGCAGCCGGAGCAATGCCGGCCAACCTCGCCAACTGTTTCTTTTTAACATTGATCAGGATCGGTTTAACGTAAAAGGCGTATCCGATGCCTGCAATGATCATAATCACACCGACAAGCATAGCATAAAAGCCATGCGTATTTCCAACGCCCAGGACGGTGAAGGCCTGACCGTTCTGCAACTTCCCGAACCGGGCCTGAAAAATATGCAGACCGTCAATCTGAGCCGGGTGATTCAGATGGATCTTGACATGCCGCACCTTGCCGGTACGCCGGTTCCGGATCAGAACTTTACTGATAAAGTCTCGGGGAAATGAATGTCCGCCGGGAAAGAATACTTCTTTGCAACTCTGCAAGGTAATGGAGATCGGCATCGAACGACGGAACTGCGAAAAAATCAGCCCCAGCTTTCCACCGTTGGGCAGCCGCGTTTCAATCGGCGGCAGATCGCCATGGAAACCGAACTGCTGGTAGGGAACGTAAAGCTCCTTGGAAAAACCATTCGGCCCGCTGACCCGCGCCAGCATGATGCAGTGGCCCATGGTATTTTCCACCTTGGGCCGCCGATCAGCCTTGGGGATCAGATGAGGCCGAAGCGCCACTTCCGCATCCCGCTCAAGGGTAAAGGACGATTTAATACCCTGCATGTCAATCGGAATCGGCGTGCCAAAGGCCTTGATCGGCTTTTCGCTCACCGCCCCGCCGGGTTTGCGGTGCACCAGCAGGAATTTGCCGCTTTTCAACTCCACCACCCAAAATTGATCGCGCGTGGCATCGAGATAGCGGATGTGGAGTTTGCGATCAAACTTGTGCACCAAAAGCTTACGCTGCCCGTTCTTTGTAATGAAATCCACCGATTGAGTCGGATATCGAAACAGCGCCACTCGCTGAAATTTCACCGTTTTACCGTTGATCGTCCGCTGAATGTTGATCATGCAGGCCTGGCTTATGGCACCGTTGTACGCGGAACTGATCAGCGGCATGGTGATCAGGTGGCGCGGCGTGAGGGTGTACGGTGTGCCTTTGACCACAATTTTCTGGTTCAGATGAAACGGATATACCCGGCGCACATCACCGGCCCGAACAATCAATGCATGCGTACCTGAAAAACTCTGGGAGATATCACGCAGCCGGCGAGCGGATGGATGATAAAGATACTCCACCACAAACGGCGAATTGAATCCGCTTACCCGGCCGCGCGGACTTTTACCGATTAACCACTCCCCCGGTGCCCCCTCCTGCCCGCCGATATTAAATTCAATCGCCGGCCGCCGGGGCGTTACCCCCGGAGTGCGCGGGATGGGGAATCCTTCCAACCGTGAATACGGAAAGTATCCGATCACCTTCACATGATATCCGTGCAGTTTAGGGCTCAGGTGCGTGAGCACCTGATGGGGCACGGTGATGTTGAGCGGATTGCCACTCTGCGGCGAGCGGAGATCAAAAATCGGTAACGATTTGAGTTCCACAAAGGCCCGTTTTTTACCGGTAGAACCTTTGTATTGCAGATAAATCGCCCGGTCGGAGGCGTCGTAATAATGGCGTACGGTATGGTTGAGAAAAATGCGGGTGAGGCCTTCATGCTTGAGCCCGAAGTAGAAAAAGCACCCGATAATCAGCGTGATGATCCCCACGTGCACCGTCCAGACGCCCAGTCGATAAAGCGTCAGCGGAATGCGGCGCAATGTCACCACAATCAGTGTTGTACCCAGCAGTAGCAGCAAGGTCACCAGCGGCCAGGCATCAAAAAACTGCATGGTGGAAACATCAAAATAGGCCCGTAGGGCCGGCAACCCGGATCCCAGCGACAGATAAATGGCAATCAGCCCGAGATAGATAATTCCTAGCGTGACCGAGCTGAAAAATCGCACGACAACACCGATTACATCCCGGCGCTGGGCCAATTTATCCAAGAATTTGCCTGCGGCCTTTGGGTACCGCCCCACCCAAAGAATTGCCCGTTCGATCGGGCATAAATGATCGGCCGGATTTACCGGGGCTGGCGCGGGGGATGAGGGGAGGGTGGGTTGCGGCGTAACGGTTGGCATCTATCTATAAGCTCACTAAACATACCAGCGGGTCGTCATGCCGCATCTTGCGACATGTTACTGGCTCGCCGCCAAAATATCTTGTGAAATTTATCACAAACTCTGCTACGCTCCAAATCGTCCCAAAGTTCATCTCTTACTTTGGGCCAACCCATTTCCTACAAGGCCGCGATCAGACCCGCCGTGAATTCTTTCGTGCCCCCGGTTCCTCCAAGGTCCCGCGTGCGGATTTTCCCATCCGAGAGCACCTTGTCGTAAGCCGCTTTGATTCGGTCGGCCGCTTGTTTGCATACCGGGTTCTGCCGCGTTTCGGCCAGATAATTCAGCAGCATCACCCCGCTCATCAGACACGCCAGCGGGTTGGCCAACCCCTTACCCGCGATATCCGGTGCGCTGCCGTGCACCGCCTCAAACACCGCACAATCCTTACCGATATTGGCCCCCGGCACCACGCCCAGCCCCCCCACCAGTCCAGCGCATAAATCGCTCACCAGATCGCCGTAAAGATTCTCCATCAGCAGCACGTCAAAGCGGCTCGGGTCCTTTACCAACTGCATGCAGGCGTTGTCGATGATCACCTCTTCATAGGCAATCTGCGGATAGCGGGCTTCGCGCACAGCCCGGGCGCAGCGCAGAAACAGCCCATCGGTGAGTTTCATGATATTCGCCTTATGAAACACGCTTACCTTGGCGCGCCCGCGGTGCAGGCAATATTCAAATGCGGCTTGGGCAATGCGGGTGCATGCCTTTTCCGTAGCCACCTTCATGCTGGTAACCACGCCGGGGGCCACCTCATTTTCAATGCCGGTATATAACCCTTCGGTGTTTTCGCGAAATATCACCAGATCGACATTTTCATAGCGCGTTTTCACGCCGGGCAGGCTGCGCACGGGCCGCACGGCGGCGTACAGATCAAGCGCTTTGCGAAGGGTGACATTCACCGAGCGAAACCCGCCTCCGATCGGCGTTCCCACGGGCCCCTTAAGCCCCACCTTCACCTGCCGCAGGGCGTCGAGCGTTACGGCCGGAAGCACATCGCCGTGGCTTTCAATGGCGGCAACGCCAGCGGGCATCGGAAGCCAATGGATCGGTGCCCCGGCAGCCTTAATCACTTCGCAGGCGGCAGCGGTAACTTCCGGCCCGATTCCATCGCCGGCGATCAGGACAACATCGATCACTTCCATGTTCTGTGGCTCCAAAAACGTTAACACGCGGTCCGCGACGGCGCCCAGCAGCCGCGAAACCCATGAAGCATCTTAGCGTCGCCCCACCCCCGGCGAAATGCGATAGGCGTTTTCAGCCAGTTTGGCAAGGAACACCGTTGTAAACCTTTCATCACGTTTGAGGTCGCACCGGTTATGACCCAATAGCCAACTAAATAACGGAGTGAAGGCGCCGGCAGAGAGTGAATAGGTATCGCCTCCGCCCCCCATTTTCACGCCGCTATAAACCTGAGGCAAAAAACTGTAAACTCTTGGTTTCGGGCCGCGGCGGTATGTAACGATTGACATGCCCGGCTACGGCTTGCGTTTTTGGCGTTTGGCCTCGGAGTTTGTTTTATGCTTTATCGTTCCATTCCCAATACCGATATGAAAGTCTCCGCTCTGTCATTCGGCAATTTTATTTACGGCAGCGGCATGTGGGGCAAGACGGCCGCCGATGAGCCGGAAGGGGTCGCCCTGCAGAATAAGGCGTTTGATCTGGGCGTGAATTTTTTTGATACCGCCGACGCCTACGACAACGGCCGGGCGGAAGAACTCATGCGTCCCACCATCGCCTACGCCGGCCGCGAGAATCTGATCCTCTCCACCAAGTTCGGCTACGATTTTTATTCCGACCCGGGCACCGCCGGCTCGCACCGGGAGCGCAAACAGGATTTTTCACCCTCTTTTCTGCAATACGCTCTCGAGCAGTCCCTTAAGCGCCTCAACACCGATTACATTGATCTGTGGCAGGCGCACAATATTAAATTGCCGCAGATGAGCGATGAACTGGTCACCAAACTGGAACAGCTCACCCGCGAGGGCAAATTGCGGGCATGGGGTATTGCGCTGGGGCCGGCGATCGGCTGGCGGGAAGAGGGCGCCGCCGCCATTGAACAGTGGCGCTGCGCCACGGTGCAGACGGTGTTTAATATGCTCGAGCAGCACCCGGGGTTGGAGTTCTGCCGCCGCAGCGAGGCGACCGGCTGCACCGGAATCATCAGCCGCGTGCCTCACAGTTCGGGCATTCTGCAGGATATCTACACCGAAAATATGACCTTCACGGACCATCGCAAGTTTCGTGATCGGAACTGGCTGGTGTACGGACTTAAAAAGGTTGAAAAACTTCGCGATATTCAGCATGCCCATGAGTGCACGATGGCGCAGCTTGCAATTAAATGGCTGCTGACATTCCCCACGCTGATCTCGGTGCAGCCGAACATCGCCACCGAAGCGGAACTGACGGAGTTTGTCGCCGCAGCGTCGCAGAGCGATTTCCTTTCGCCGGCGGAAATGAAGCAGATTGAAACGCTGGTGGAAAGCGATTTCGGCTACGGGCCCGAGGCACATGCATGCGATCTGAAAAGCAGCATGACACCCAATGGCGTCACTCGCAGCGAATATCGGATGGATCATGCCATACCGCGGCTGCCCGCATCCGCGCACGAGTCACCGCAGAGGGCCGGGGCCGGCCGCTAAGGCAGACCGCGCGTACTGCAGAGAATAGAAATGTTTTCCGATTTCGCCGGAACAGCATCGGGCATTTGAACATCCGGAGATAATCCTCTACGCTTTCCATGCACCGGATTTAGCCGGGTATGGGCCGGCGGCTTAATATGGAATTGGGGGTAGCTCCTACGTGTCAATGGCATCTTTGATTTGGGTACTGAAAATCGCCCTCATGTCTTTCGTGGGAGGTGTGGTGGGGTCGATCAGCGGGCTCGGCGGAGGCATTGTGATTGTGCCGGTGCTGACCATTTTCATGGGGCTGCCGATTGAAGACGCCATCGGGGCGAGCATTGTTTCGGTTATCGCGGTTTCCTCCGGTGCCGGAGCGGTTTACGTACGGGATCACATCACCAATGTCCGCATTGCGATGTTTCTTGAGCTCTCCACCGCCACCGGGGCCATCGTCGGTGCGGCGGTGCTGGCGAAATTACTCAATGCGCAGCTGCTTTCGATTCTTTTCGGCGTCACTCTGCTGGTGTCGCTGATTCCCGTGATGTTCAAAATCGGCGACGAATTGCCAAAAAATATCACCAACGATCGGCTGGCCAACTTTCTCAAATTACAGGGAAGCTATTTTGACAAGCGGATGAACCGGGAAGTGTACTACAATTCCGCCCATGTGCCGCCGGCGATGGGGATCATGTTTGTGGCGGGATTGATGGCGGGGATATTGGGGATCGGGGCTGGCGTGCTCAAGGTGCTGGCGCAGGAAATCGCCATGCGATTGCCAACCAAGGTTTCGACCGCAACGAGTAATTTTATGATCGGTGTGACCGGTGCGGCGGCTGCGGGCGTGTATCTGCGGCGCGGACTGGTGCTGCCGTATCTCGTGGTACCCGTGGCGACATCGGTCCTGCTGGGGGCGCTGCTCGGGACCAAACTCATGGAAAAGATGTCCAATGCCGGGGTGCGGAAGGTATTTGCCATTGCTCTGGGCGTGGTGGGAATCGAAATGTTACTGCGTGGATTCAAGGTGCACATGTGATGAACGAAGACACACAACCCGCCATCCCCCCGTCAACTGAAAAAGCACCCGTCGTGCATGACGATGCGATTGTTCAGGATGTATCGGGATGGGTACTGCGTATCGGCGTGGTTCTGAGCGTGGCGGTCATGATTGTCGGGTTTATTCTCAGCTATATTCAAACCAACCCGACAGTAAAACACATGGAACATGCCACCTTCAAATGGAGCACGCACAAGCTGATCATCGGCGTGCTGCACGGGTCAGGTGAGTCGATCATTGAGCTGGGCCTTCTGATGCTGGTTCTTACGCCGGTGACCCGGGTGGCGGTGAGCGTATTTCTATTCACGTTTGTTGATAAAGACCGTTTTTATGCCCTGGTGACGTTGGGCGTCTTGGCGCTGACGCTGATCTCGCTGTTTTGCATACGCTGAACAGTGGCCGAGCGGTGCGGCGTGCGATTCGCATTAGCCGATGAGTCCCCGTAGAATCTCGCCCATGCGGATTGACGAATTGTTGCGAAAAATAATATTCAAACGCCCCATGCCCCCGCGTCTGCCCTGGCTGGTTCTGGTGCTGCTGATGTCCATGACAACGGTGGTATCGGCGGCGGTTGAACTGGCCCCCACCGGTTTGGAAGCCACGGGGGACGGTCGCACGGTTTTTTTATGCCTGCCCGTGACCGCCAAGGGAAACAAGCCGGAATTTGCCATCTGGTATCACCCGGCCAATCGTCGGGCTGGCAATGGAGGGCTTTGGAAAGCACTTTATGCAACACCGCTGGTCGGCCATCCGGCCTGTATCACCACCCTTCGCCCGGCTCGATCCGATTCGCGATTATCGTCGCTCGTGACATTCTTTCGCAGCGGCACCGGATGGGAGTATTCATCGGCGGGAATGGTGGCGCTGCCCCCCCTACCGAAAGGTTTTATACCGGTGACCACTTGCGATACCGAAAGCGGGCTTCTGGTGTTGGGCAAATCCATACCCGACGCGACCCACGGGGCTACCGGCACAAAGCCCTCCACATCGGAACCGGTCGCTGCGCCTGCCGCAAAACATCCCGCGACCTCCCGGCCGGCGGCTAAAGCCCCGGTTAAACGCAAAATCGAGCCTCAACCTAAATCTGCCACAACTGCCGGTGCTCGATGGATGCTGCTGAATTTGAAACATGGAGACTGGAAAGAGGCGCCGCTGCCGCCCCATCTCCCGCGGATTTCCACCCCATCCAAGCTCGTCCTGGCGGAAAAGAGTGGCGAATTGTGGCTTTTTGCCAATAAGCCCGGCCCGATAGAAACGATTCAGGTCTGGCGAGCCGATCGATTTACGCATGCGATCGTATCGACCGCCAATGCGGGCCCTGCTCATGCCTCCAAACCGGCGATTCAGAAAGCTTTGCCATCTAAACTGGTAACAGGCGTTAAAGCCCTGTCCGGCAGGAAGCAGGAACTATCCGCAGCGACGCAAGCGCACGGCGTCTGGGTGTGGAGCACCCGGGCGGTACGATTACAGATTCCCGCACCTCACGGGGTTGCGATGGAACTCGCCGGTCGCGGCGGTATTGCCGTACTGGTGGCATCCAGGCTGAACCCATCCCAAACCGCCATTACGGGGGGAGAAATAATTCCCCACGGTTCGACGGCGTCGCTTGTGGCATGGTCCAAAGGAATTGCGCTGCCCAGGATGGCAGTCGCGGACCCGCTGACCGATCTGGCGGCGGCGCGGGACGGCGATTGTATCAATCTTTTAATGCTGAGCGGAAAAGGGGTGATCACGTCGGTTACTCTGGGCATGACCGGCGATGTGATCTACAGCGCAACACCGGTCGAGGTAGCCAAGACCCAGGTGCCGCAGCCACCCTCTTTTACGCAATTTCTCGTGTTGGCGATGGTTACGCTGCTGGTGTTCTCGCTCTGGCAGCGTCGATCTCCGGCCGGTGCGATTGAACCGGCCGGTTTTCAGATTGCGTTACTCCGTCAGCGGCTGATCGCGGCAATGATTGATATGTTGCTGGCGGCGGCGGCCATTGCGGTGATCTTCCGGCTTTACGACTACCATTCATGGCAGCCGATCATCCACGCGGTGGAAAATGTTCTCTCTCAGCCGGATCTCCTGCTCAGTACCCCGCCGCTGGTCATGTGGCTGGTGCTTTATGAACTGCACGTGATGGTGGGAGAGGCCATAACCGGTCGGTCGATTGGCAAGGCGATGGTTGGTATCCGGGTGGTCGAAATGTCGGGCAAGCCGGCGAGCCCGCTGGCGATTCTGCTGCGTAACCTTATCCGCATACCGGAAATTATAACGGTATTTTTATTAATTTTCATGTTGGTGAGCCAGGAACGTCAGAGACTGGGAGACCTGATCGCCCGTACGATTGTGGTCCGGCGGAAGAAATAGCCTCTGCGATGTCCGCTTGATCACTGCGCCCGTCAGGGGAGAAACATCATTTGCCGCCGCAACCATTGCAATCAGATTATCAGCAGCCGGTGACGGCGGATCGAGTTGCACCGGAGGGGCCGACAGGGCTTGGCCATCCGGATGCCACCCTGATTTCCGTTCATCACCAACTCTCCATCGTGCTGGTGCACCCTGAAATGCCGCAGAACACGGGTAATATCATCCGGCTTTGTGCCGCGGCTGGTGCCGCCCTGCATCTTGTCCGACCGCTCGGTTTTGTGTGGAACGATAAAAAGCTCCGGCGTTCGGCGATGGATTATATCGGGCAGGTATCCGTTGATATTCATGCGGATATTCGAGCGTATCAAGCGGTGGCCTCCGGGCGGCACTGGCTTTTCAGTGCCAGGGCGCAAAAGAGTTTGTATCAGGTTCACTTTCAGCCCGGTGACCGGTTGGTATTTGGCAGCGAGTCAGCCGGTTTACCCGAAGATTTCAGGGCACTTTACCCGCAGCATCTCATTCGCATTCCGATGCTCGTCGGGAGGCGATGTCTGAATCTTTCATCGGCGGCGGCCATCGGACTTTACGAGGCGATCCGCCAAGTTAGCGTACAGGAGTGACGAAATATGGCAGCCAAACCGATCACCATTGAGCAATTTCAGCAGCATATTCTGGAAAAATATGGAGATCATGATAAGAAACGCGGCTCGGCGCCGACGTTCATGTGGTTTATTGAAGAGGTTGGGGAATTGGCCACGGCGCTGGGATCGGACGATCCAGCCAACCTGCGGGAGGAATTTGCAGATGTCTTCGCATGGCTTTGCACACTGGCCAACATCAAAGGCGTCGATCTTGCTGCGGCCGTTGAGGAAAAATATCTTCACGGTCGGGGGCCGGTGGGGCATAAATAATTAGTGCAGGCGGCCGGGATAATCATGAGGGCAACCGAAGGCCGGTCGGAATTATTCCAGGCACGTTGCCTCAAGCCTCCATTTGTTGCCCTTGATTTGCTGAAGCGAGAGCCGCCATGCCACGATCCCGGTATCGATGCGTAGTTCCAATTCCATGTCCGATCGATGCATCATTTTCCCGGGATACCGGAAAACGGGCGTCACCCAACCCCGGTTATCGGATATCGTGCCGCAATAATTCAAATATCTGAGTCGATGGTCGGGCAGGCGGATGACCGTCGTCGAGAATTGTCTGGAGATCAAAAACCAGCTTGCCGGGTCGATTAAGCACCGCCATGCCAGGAGGGATGACGCATCGGCGGCGTGTATAAGGATATCCCAATGAATGACCACGGGGCTTACGTGGTAAAGGATGACCAGTTTGTCGGTACCGTCGCCTTGCCGTTCAACCATGCTTCAATGATACTATCAATGTCGCCGGGTTTGGCTAAAGGAGATTTACATGGCGGACAGCGTAATCAGAACTGGGACATTGAAGACCTTAACCGCGTGCGCGCTGATCGGTTCGGCCATGCTGATTGCAGGTTGCGCGAGCCGGGGTATGCAGCTTCGTGATCAGGGTGTCGCACTTTACCATCAGCATCAATACGAAAAATCGCTCACGGCCCTGAATGCGGCGTTGCAATACGATCCAACCAGCGCTGAAGCAAACTACTATGCAGGCATGATCGAATATGCCAAGCACAATTACGACATTGCAGCGTATCACTTCAAACTCACGTGGAATGCCGATCCGCACTATCCGCATGTGAAGACGGCCTTGGCAAATACCTATTTGAAGATGGGCGAACCGAATGCCGCGATGAATTTTCTGGAACGCGATGCGGAGTTGACCGGATCGGTCGCCGGAAGGTTGCGGGTTGCCCGATTTTATAAAAAAATCGGCGATCTGGACGATGCGCGGTTGAACTACGAAAAAGCCGCCGCCATGGCACCCACCGATCTGCATATTCTTATGACGACGGCGGAATTTCTGGATTCTGTCGGCGATCGAAAAGCCGCGGGTGAATACTACGCCAAGGCGTATCGTCTGGCCCCCACCACTCCGGGACTTGTCGCCAAAATGGAGGCGGATGGTGTTACGGTGGCCGATGCATTGGCCCCTGCGACCCAGCCCTGAAGATAAATTGCATGGGCACCGCTGCGGCGCTGGCAGCGCGGAGGATTAAAATTGGAGCATAACGGCTTCTATCGGCACGGTCCGATGAGGGCCGCCAATGTGTTGATATGATCGAATCCACCAGTAAGGCATTTCTCGACATCATTGATCCGGCGAAAGATCAGTTATATTCGCTCGCGAGCGGTGCGGGTGCTAAGCAGGCTGAATTATGCCTGCAGCGGTGCGTACGCGAGGTATTCCAGCATTTTCACACCCAACAGGTATCGCCTGCGGATGTCGTTGCGCAGATTGAACTTCAAATTCGTGCCAGCCAAGCTGGCGCTCAAACCGCAGCGCCTCAGCCTGTCCCGATGCCTGCCGCGGTCTGGGCGAGACTGGTGGCGGCCGTTCAGATCGATGCCGCTCGACTCGGCGGCGTCGCCGAACAATCGATGCTGGCCTACGATCCACTGCTTGCCCCGCAGAAGAAGAAAACCGGCGATGACAACATTGAAGGGCTGAATCTTTCACCATGGTCGAGGTTTGTTGTTGCCGCAGCGATTGTGCTGATTGTCGGGATAACCGCGAGCCTTATTCTGACCACCCGCTCGGGTCCGCATCCAAGTACGACACAACCGACCACACGACCCGCCGCGCAACCGACCGGTCATTTCCCCGCAAATGCTCTGCCGATGAAATCCAAAACGAAAACATCCTCGGGTAATTCACCCTCCGTCCCAACGCCTGCAGCACGATTACCATCATGATGCCACAGCCGGAACCCCTTATGTATCGGCATGCCACGTGCCTGCATCTATTCGAACTCGCTGGCAGAACCATTAAAATTACCGCTCCGAAGGACCCCGATGCTCTGCTGGATGACCCGGAGGCGGAGAAGCGATATGCCACCGATCAATCACTCCCCTATTGGCCGGTCATCTGGCCCAGCGGCCTGATGCTGGCGGAGCAGATACTCGTTTCGTCGGAAAGCCCGGTTGCCCGCGGCCCGTGCCGCGTATTGGAGCTCGGCTGCGGCCTGGGCCTTGGCGGGATTGCGGCAGGACTGGTCGGCGGGAGCGTTACATTTACGGATTATGATGGCGATGCGCTCCGCTTCGCCGAGTACAACGCCCGCCTGAACGGCGTGGCAGAGTTTTCAGTCAAGGCGATGGATTGGCGGAAGCCCGATTCGGAATTATTTAATTGGATCATCGCGTCGGATGTACTTTACGAACGGCGACTGCACGAACTGCTGCTCAACGTCTTTGATCAGATGCTCCTGCCCGGCGGCGAAGTGTGGATGACCGACCCGCAGCGCAGTGCAGCGGCGGACTTTCCGCTCCTGGCCGCCTCTCGCGGTTATCGATGCAGTTCCATGACCGTGCAATGGGAAGCGGCATCAACACCCCCCATCGCCGGGACGATTCTCAAACTCAGCCACGTAAAGGGGAATCGAATTTCGCCGGTGGCCCGGGCATAGATCAGGGATCGATATGGACCGGTATTATTGCGATATGATCGACGCGTCGGGTGATATCTGGCTCCCTGACGATCAGGTTCATCATGCACTTCATGTCAAGCGATTGCGGGATGGTGAGGAGATCGAAATATTTGACGGCCGTGGCCGCGCGGCAATCGCACGGGTGAAAACAGGAAAAAATCGCGTCGGGTGCGAGGTCGTGGGTGAGATCCGGCTCTGCGCTCCGCCCCCTTTTTCGCTTCACATGGCGACTGCGATTCCGAAGGCCGATCGCAGCGAGCAGCTGCTGGAATCGGCAAGCCAGCTCGGTGTGCATACGGTGACATGGATCGACTGCCGCCACAGCGTGGTAAAGGTTGATGGAAGCGGCGCTAAAGCGGCGAAATGGCGGCGGATTGCCATCGAATCGGCCAAGCAATGTCGGCGTAACTGGCTTATGAACGTCGAAGGCCCGATCCCGATAAACCGGTATCTATCCGGCTGCGGCACTCCGGTGCTTTTTGCCGATCCGAGCCGGGGATTGCATCTGGGCGACTGGATGATCGCACGCACCCCGTGCGCCGGGGTAACGATGTTCATTGGGCCGGAAGGGGGTTTCAGCCCGGAGGAGATTCAAGACCTGCTCGCACACGGGGCGCAGGGCGTGAGTCTGGGCGTCCACATCCTGCGAATTGAAACCGCGGTGTCGGCCGCAGCCGCGATCATGGGCAGGTGGCTTATCCCGCCCTTGTCATAATGCCGTGAAAAGCGTATCGTTTGCGGCCTGTTTTGAGAGGAATATCCAATGTCCGTTGCACAGCAGATTGTCGACCGTCACGTCCGCCATATCATCGGCAATTACAGCAAGCTACCGGTGGTGATCACACGCGGTCGCGGGTCAACGCTGTGGGATGCCGACGGTAAAAGTTACATTGATCTGTTCGCCGGGTTCGGCGGCACCATACTCGGCCATGCGCATCCGGACTTGGTTAAGACCATTCAATTGCAGGCGCAGATGCTCTGGCAGGTCGGCAACCAATTTTATACCGAGCCGCAGGTTCGACTTGCGGAGGCGATTCGGCAGGCCAGTTTCGAGGGACGCGGGTTCTTCTGCCACAGCGGGGCGGAATCGGCTGAAGCGGCAATCAAACTGGCTCGGATTTCAGGCGGGCCCCACCGCAAGAAGATTATCTCGATGCAGAAGGGATTTCATGGTCGTACGCTGGGCGCATTATCTGCCACCCCCGGCCCGGCGCAGCAGGGATTTGATCCACTGGTACCCGATTTTATCCATGTCCCCTACAACGATCTGGGCGCCGTTGAACAAGTGGTCGATGAGCAAACCGCTGCGATAATCGTCGAGCCGATTCAGAGCGAAGGAGGGATGAATGTCCCGAGTCCGCTATATATCGCCGGTCTCCGGGAGCTTTGCGATCAGACCGGTGCGGCCTTGATTTTTGACGAGGTTTGGACGGGTGTCGGCCGTACAGGAAAATTTTTCGGCCATCAGCATGTGGGCGTCACGCCTGACATCATGACCATGGGCAAGGCGCTTGGAGGCGGCCTGCCTGTTGGTGGTATCTGGGCGGTTCCCCAGCGTGCATCTTTCTTCAAACCCGGCACGCACGGTTGCACTCTCGGCGGTAACCCGATCTGCACCGCCGTGAGCGCGGAAGTGTTCAGTGTCATCAACCGGGACCATCTGCTATCGCGTGCGGAGGAGGGTGGAAAAGAGATTGTGAGACATCTGCAAAGCTCGCGGCATGCGTCAAAAATTGTCGACATCCGCGGCCGTGGGCTCTTTATCGGCGTGCAATTGGATATGCCGGACGCAACGGCCGTTTTGCAGCGGAGCATCGAATTGGGGTTGATCATCAATCTGACCCAGAAAAATGTCTTGCGCATCTGTCCGGCTCTGACCATCTCCGAAGCACAACTTCAGCAGGGGATGGAATTGCTGGATCGGGCCATGGATAAGCTTTGATCGTGGGCAGATCATGATCGCCGGGTCGAAAATAGCAGATATCCGACGCATGGCGGCGAAATGCAGCGTTAAAGGGATTCGTGGGAAATAAAAAGCGGACTATAATGGATCACCATGCGTAAACCTCTGACCATAGGCCCGTTTCAGGCGGCCATTCCCGCTGTGGAAGCCGGGCTTGCCGGTTACAGCGATATGGCGATGCGGGTCGTCGCCCGGCGTCGCGGGTGCCCTTATGCCGTGACTGAGGCTCTGCTGGACCGGGTGGTGATCACCGGCGGCCGGGCGCGGGAAAAAGGATTGGTTCTCAGTGATGAAGATCACCCCGTCGCCGGTCAGCTTCTGGGAAGCGAGGCGGACGAAATGGCCGCGGCGGCCGTTATCCTTACCGAATATGGTTTCGATGTGGTGGATTTGAATTTTGCCTGCCCTGTTAAAAAAGTCATGGGGCGATGTCGGGGAGGATACCTGCTCGGAGACCCGGATCAGGCGATCGCGATCATGCGGGCGGTGCGGGATGCGGTGCAAGTGCCGCTGACCTTGAAGCTGCGGCGGGGACTCAACGATTCGCCGCAGGCGGCCGATGATTTTGAACGGATATTTGACGAAGCCGAGCGGCTGGAGTTTGCCGCCGTGGCGGTTCACGGTCGGACGGTGGAGCAGAAATACACCGGCCGGGCGGATTGGGATTTTATCCGCCGACTGAAACTACGTCGGCCGCGAATGACACTGCTGGGCTCCGGCGACATATTCTGCGCCGCCGATGCCCTGCGGATGTATGAAACCGCCGGTGTGGATGGAGTCTGGATCGCCCGGGGTGCCATCGGCAACCCGTGGATATTTTCGGAATTTGACGCGCTGCTGCGCGGTGAATCACTCCCCCTGCCACCAAGGATTTTTGCCCAGCGCGCCGCCCTGCTGGAGCATTTCACCCTCGCCATGGAAATTTACGGCGAAGAGCAGGCCTCGCGGCAGATGCGGAAAATGGGGATCAAATATTCGCGGCTGCATCCCGATGGCGCCGCCGTCTGGAAATCTTTTATCCAGGTCAAATCGCAC
>DAHWIP010000039.1:0-10576 GCA_027344975.1 Phycisphaerae bacterium | reverse complement strand
GGTCATTCATGGTAAGGTAGCCGGCCAAAAGTAGTAATTGCACCTCTTGGCTCAATTCATGGCAGTTCGAAATCATTCGCCTCACGCGAGAAACTCAATAACTATGTTGGCGGCTGTGGAGGAGTGCGGTGGCATCTACTGCGGCAGAAATCGCACCGCTCCGGTTCGTATATTGATTTTCCAGCAGCGGGGTCTGGGTAATCGCATCCTGCCGCCGCCGATTTTCAGCGGCATCCAGATATATCGGGAATTCCAAAGCTGGCGTGGATTCCAGCGATCGCCCATATAAATGACGGCGGTATGCCGCGTGCCAACGATTTTCAGCAGATAACCGGACTGCGAATCGTAGGTTTTGGTTTTTGGCGGAGCAACGTTGCGGAATCGGCTCCATGGCCCGTGCAGGGATTTGGCTGTCGCGTAAATATCCGGGTTCGGGCCCCAACCGGTCAGATGCGAGCCCAGAACGTAATATAGTCCGTGATCATGCACCAACCCGAGTCCCTCAATGTGCTGATGAATCAGGCAGATGCTCCTTTTGACAGAAAGATAGTTGCGTGCGAGTTCCACAATGCGGAACCCCGAGGGGCGATCTTCGAACAGCAGATATGCCTTCCCATCCCGCGCCTGATACATTCCGATATCGCGGCTTTGATGGCCCAGAGGACGGAAACTCCGTAAAAAGTGATAGTGTCCGGCAATGCTCCGGCTGATGAATACGGCGACGCGGGCAATCGAATAGCCGCGGCCGTCGATATGGGCATACATCACATATCGATGCGTCAAACGATTGTACAAAACCTTGGGACGTTCCAGTATCCAGTTTTCAGTAAAAAATTTGGGGTCTGGGTTTTTAAGTTTCACCACTTCGCCGCAGAAATGCCAATGCACCAGATCCGTCGAGCGATAACAGCCCACATACCGGCGATCAGGGCGGTTATGCCGCGATCGATCTTCGCCGAAGAGATAGAATTCGTGTCCTTGCTTGATGACACAGCCGCCATGAGCCTGAATTCGTCGGCCAGCGGTATCGCGCCACACCTTGCCAGGGCATATGGCGTTGCGCACGGGACTCGCGGCCCGGCAGATGGAAATAGTGATGAACGTCAACTGTAGGGCGGTAATCCATGTAAACAACGATCGCACGCTTTTGATCCTTTCGGTAATTATTTCGCCAAGATTATATGGGATTTTATCCGATGATACGCTGATTTGCCGAGTTGCTATGATGCGCTGTCATGTTTTGATATCTCAGGAAAGCACCACTATCGATTGCATGCCATGAAAAAAGGCCCGCATGTCCGTTGCGAGACACGCGGGCCGATATTTCATTTGCCGTCGATGCCGATACGATCAGATCAGATTCTTGACCGCCTTGACAATATGCGCCGCATCGATGCCGGCGGCATTCATCAGTTCCGGAGGCGTTCCCGACCCCGGCATACCTTCCACGCCGAGCTTGACGACCTGCGGGCGATCCGTGGATTGGGCAAATACCTCAAGCACCGCATCACCCAATCCGCCTTCAATCCAATGGTCTTCCACCACGACAAATTTATTACCTGCCTGAGTGGCGGCCTCGCGAAGTGTTTTGGCGTCAATGGGTTTAACGGAATACAGGTCAATCACGCGGACGTTAATGCCGTCCTTCTTCAATTCCGCCGCCGCTTTAATCGCCTCATGCAGCGTGATGCCCGCCCCTACGACCGTCGCCCGGTCTTTATCAGAACTCTGGACCACCTTGGCTCCCCCGATATGAAACTCCTCCTGCGGCGGATACAGCACCGGCAGTTTCTCCCGTGTGGTACGCATGTAACTGATGCCCGGCTGCCTGGCCATCTCCGCAACCAGTTTCACGGTCTGATTCGCGTCGCTTGGATAGAGCACGACGCTTTCAAATACCGCCCGCATCATGGCCAGATCTTCCAATGCCATCTGCGACGGGCCGTCGGCACCAATACTCACTCCCGCATGCGATCCGACGAGCCGGATGGTGGCGTTGGAGATGGCAGCCATGCGGATCTGGTCATAGGCACGCGTGAAGAAGGCGGCAAATGTTGAAGCAAATACTTTTTTGCCCAGTACCGCCATACCCACCGCTGCGGAAACCATCTGCTGTTCGGCGATGTACATCTCAAAAAAGCGATCCGGGTGTGCTTTTTTGAATTCATCGGCATGCGTGGAATTGGAAACCTCGGCATCGACCGCGACCAGCAATGGATCGGTATATCCCAATGCCGCCAAACCGTCGCCATAGGCCTTGCGGGCAGCTTCCTTCGTTCCAACTGCGTAGGAAGGTGTTTTTCCGCCTCCCTTGGCCGCATGGGATACCGCAGTTTTCTGCGGCGTTTGCACGCGAATGGTGATATTGGGCGATGAACCGAGTTCGGAGAGCGCCTTGGCCTCCTCCTCCTGATTAAGCGGCTTGCCATGCCACCCGTCTTTATTGGCAAGGAATGACACGCCATGCCCTTTTTCCGTCTTCGCGATGATGCACGTCGGCTTGTCGGTCTGCCTGAGGGCTTCATCGTACGCCTTGCGCACCGCATCCACATCATGGCCGTTGATCTCGATGGAGTGCCAGCCGAAACTCCGCGCCCGCGCTGCGTACACGTCGCTGTGCCATCCCAGGTCCGTTTCGCCCCGCTGACCGAGACGATTCATGTCAATGATGGCAATCATATTATTAAGTTTATAGTGTGAGGCCTTGTCAAACGCCTCCCAGATCGAACCCTCTGCCATTTCGCTGTCGCCGCAGAGCACCCAGACGCGGTAGGGGAGCTTATCCAGATATTTGCCGTTGATGGCCATGCCCACTCCGATTGGCAATCCCTGCCCCAGAGATCCGGTCGCCACATCCACCCATTTCAGGACGTGCGGATTCGGGTGTCCCTGCAGCACGCTTCCGAATTTTCGCAGCGTGAGAAGCTCCGCATCTGAAATCACCCCCGCCGCCTTGTACATGGCATAAAGCAGCGGACAGGCATGCCCCTTGCTGAAAATCAGCCGGTCGTTGCACGGACTGTGCGGATCCG
The DNA here is from genome assembly GCA_027344975.1 of Phycisphaerae bacterium. GTDB lineage: Bacteria > Planctomycetota > Phycisphaerae > WQYP01 > WQYP01 > JAJZGD01. The sequence goes on along the minus strand of DAHWIP010000039.1, from coordinate 7,544 downwards.
AAAAATCATATTTCAGGTAGTCGGTCATCAATACGGCCATCAATTCCGACGCCGACATGGAAGAGGTCGGATGGCCGGACCCGGCAGCGGTCGTACAGCGGATGGAATCAATCTTGAGTTGTCGGGCCAGTTCCGTCAGTTTGCTGGTTTGGGTTTCGGTTAGCGTCGCGGTGGTCATAAAACTTTCTCCTGTCATCTCACAATGAACACACACATCTTCTATGAGAAAGCATACCGGAAGAATGGAGAGTTGAAAAATTTCCGCCAGCGCCGGCTTCTGTGCGCAAATTTTGGGTTCGGATGCCCGGGGCAGGTATTAAATCTGGGCAGCCTATCGCGATATGGTTTGGCAGCACGACGATTCAGGATGAGATATTCGATACATTGGCAACGCTGCGGAATGGCCTCCCTCGGACCCTACATCCGGGTCTTGATTCCCATCGCACGCAATACGCACCACCCGTTGAAACCTTCAAACATCATCACGCAGGAGGCACAGCAGAATCCTGCCGTCGGCCACCACAGCCAGCTAATTCCGGTATACCACGCCGACACCCCCAATGCGATGCCAATCAGGCCGGCCACCGAACCTCCGATCAGACGCGCTCGGGCACCCCGGCGATCAATATTGCAGGCCAATTTCATGGAATCAATCCTTGGAATGACGCATGACTCAATTTCAATTCAATCTTCCGTCCAGTTCCACGACGAACCTCGACCTTCCACGCACAGGTGGCTGGCACACATTGCCCCATCGTCGCGTTGGTGCAGTAATCATAATACACTTCGGTTAACCATGTGCCGCTCGGAAGCCCCGCAGGGAGTGTGAAGCCAATGGCCGGATTTCCCTTGGATTCCGTGGTCGTCTCGAAAATCAACTTGCCTGACGGAGTGGTGATACGAATAGAAATCGGCACTCCCACCGTCAAATGCGTGCCATGGGGCACCATCAGATCAGCCGTTAAAGAAACTCGCGCCCCCGGTGCGAACTCAGCAGTAACCGTCGGCGTCCGCTTGAGCCGCAGTGCAAGATGAGATGGCTTGGCAGAATTCGTGGCCGCATGCAGGCCGGTAATCATCAACTGCCGCCAATGTCCCGTCTTCCCATTTAGAATCACGATGCGTTGGTTATCCGTATCCGCCACAAAGATGGTGTGGCCCATCACCGATAATCCGCCCGGCTCGGCAAATTCAACGGGCCCGCCAATATGGCCTGTTCCGGATCGTCCGATTCCCGCAAATGTGGTGATCCGCCCGCTTTTCAGATTGATGAGCCGCAGCTTGTTATTGTAAGTGTCCGCCACCAGCAGCCGATTTTTGCCCCACGCAGCCACACCGAGGCAGTGCTGAAGCAGCGCGGAATTCAGGCTTCCATCCTTGTCGCCGAAGGTGAATAATCCATGGCCCACCACCGTCCGCACCTGCCGACTCTTGAGATTAATCTGCGCTACGGCCGATGCTTCCGGCTCCGCAACATATAGATAATGTCCCCGGAGCGCCAGACCGGATGGTTGGGCCATTTCTGCCGCTAACCCGACCCCGTTCTCCAACCCCTCAAATCCCGATCCGGCATATGCCCGCGCTACCTGCGTTTGGGTATTAAATTTCCATACCTGATGTTCGCCCGCCATCGCGATGTAAAGTGTGTGCCCGCGGCCGGCCAATGCCCACGGCGAATTAATCCCCTGTTGAGTTCCCTTGCCGCCACCCGCAAAATCAAATACCTCCGACCCAGTCCCCAGAACGGTCCGCACCATATCCGTTTTCAGATTAATCGCCCGGATCAGGTGGTTGTTCGTATCCGCCACATAAAGCGTGTCCCCCAGCAGCGCCATCCCCTGAGGAGAACTGAATTCGCATTCTCCAGCCGGGCCGTTGCGCCGCCCACTTTTTCCATTTCCGAATATCGCAATTAATGTTGCAACTCCGGATCGGTTCGGAAGTGTCGTTTCCACAATTCGGTTATGGTCGGTATCGGCTATAAACAGCCGCTTGAGCCGGGCCGATGCCAGGACCTTGCCGGGAAAAGCCAGGCCGCTGGCGGAATATTCCTGATCCCGAATCGGAAATACCAGCGGATGGGCGGCTAACAAATGATGTTTACGATCATATTTTAACTGCTGACTGATGGCCTTCTTCAGGCTGTGATAGCTCACCTCGCCGGCGACCGATCCGTCAATATGCCCGCCCGCACCCACCAGCACGAACGTTGGCCACGAATCTACGCCGTAGGCATTCCATATCTGCATATTTTCGTCCACGATGACGGGATGATCGAGTTTGTAACGCATCACCGCCGCACGTACGTTCCGAGGGCGGCTCTCGGCCGCGAATTTGGCACTGTGCACGCCGATAATCAGAAACGGCTGATTCGCAAAGTGCTTTTGCAGGCGATCCAGCACCGGAAACATATGAATGCAGTTGATACAGCCGTACGTCCAGAAATCGAGCAATACCACCTGCCCCTTGAGTTGATGCTTAAAACTCAGCGGTTGGGGTGTGTTGATCCATGCAAAATTGCTTGGAAAATTGGGAGCCTTCGGGCCGCGGCTCTCCGCCGTCCAACCCCTCTGTGAACACGCGGTCAGCATGCTTAAAAGGAGCAAAACCATCAGGGTGATGCGCCCTTTTCCCCGTGAAATAACTCCTAATCCCTTCTCCATTGCCAACTTCGCATAGCCCGGTTTCATTACAATCTCCAAATCCGCCTGACAGATGATATTACGCATCGGGGGGGATTCCGGATTATTTCCCAAGTGCGGGCATCTCATCGCCGTCTGCGAGGATGCATGCTAAGGCAATCGATCCCTGTCGCGTACCGACATGAACCGCTGCTTTGCCTTTCGATGGAGGTGACTTCCAGGCGGACTGGCGCTGCCAAGGTGAAGCGACTATAATCTTCAGCTGGTTTTTTTCGCTTGGAAGGATAAATACTCGAATGAATGTTACTGCGGCAAAGCCCGTGTCCGTCGAATCCTCATCCCCTTCAACCGGTGGTATCTCCTGGAATGTGCTGGATCAACGTCGGCCATTTCATCGGCGGCACATCGGCTGCACGGAGCAGGATATCGCGGCCATGCTCTCATCGCTGGGTTTGGATAAATTGGACGACCTGCTGGCTGAAACCATCCCCGAGTCCATCCGTTTCCATCAGCCGCTGGCGCTTCCTCATCCTATGTCTGAAACGCAGATGGCGGAAAATCTCCACCGGCTGGGACGTCAGAACCGGATATTCCGCTCGTTCATCGGCATGGGCTACTACCCCTGCATCACCGAACCGGTCATCAGCCGCAATATCCTCACCAACCCGGGCTGGTACACCCAGTACACGCCATATCAGGCGGAAATCGCGCAGGGACGGCTTGAAGCATTATTAAATTTTCAGACGATGACGGCTGATTTGACTGGCCTGCCTCTGGCCAACGCCTCCATGCTGGATGAGGCAACCGCCGCTGGAGAGGCGATGAGCATGTGCCGGGCACTCACCGCGTCGGATAAGAAGGTGTTTTTCATCGCCCGCGATCTGCACCCGCAGGTGATTGAAGTGGTCGCCGCCCGCGCAGCCGGTCTTCATCTCACCTGTGAAGTGGGGGATGTGGATCAATTGGCGGCCGACGATCCGGCTTATTTTGGCTTTCTCGTCGGATATCCCGCATCAGATGGCAAAATCAGAGATATCCGCACCCTCGCCGCCGCCGCCCATCGACACGGTGCACTGGTAGTGACGGCCACGGATCTGCTGGCGCTGACCATCCTGGAATCGCCCGGCCTGCTGGGGGCCGACATCGCCGTCGGCAGTGCACAACGACTCGGAATGCCGATGGGGTATGGCGGGCCGCACGCGGCATTTATGTCCACACGGCTGGAATATGCCCGCAAATTGCCCGGCCGTATTGTCGGCGTCTCCCGTGATGCGGCGGGGCGGCCCGCTTACCGACTGGCCATCCAGACGCGGGAACAGCATATCCGGCGTGAAAAAGCCACCAGCAATATCTGCACCGCCCAGGTGCTGCCGGCGATTATCGCCGCCATGCACGCGGTCTATCACGGCCCGGATGGCCTCAAACATATTGCCAATCGCATTCACGGCTGGACCTGCGTTCTGGCGGCCGGATTGCGCAAACTCGGCCATCAGGTGGTCCATGAACAATTCTTTGACACCCTGCGGATCATGCCGTCTGCGGAAACGCCTGCGGACGACATCCATCGCGAGGCCCATCGGCGGCAGATCAATCTGCGACGTTATCCGGACGACACGATCGGAATTTCACTCGATCAGCGTTCGACCATGGATGATGTTCATACGCTGCTGCATGTGTTTTCACCCAACCGGCCGCTTCCGTTTCTGCTTGATCCGGTGGTTAAGGCGGCGCGAATTTCCATTCCCGCCGGGTTGCAGCGTCAGAGTCCATACATGACGCACCCCGTATTTAATCAATATCACAGCGAAACGGAGATGCAGCGATACATGCGTCGATTGGAATCCCGCGATCTCTCGCTGACGCATTCCATGATTCCGCTCGGATCATGCACCATGAAACTCAACAGTGCCTCGGAGATGATGCCCTTCACCGAACCCTGCTGGGCGGATATGCATCCCTTTGCCCCCGCGGATCAGTGCACCGGCTACAGTTTGCTCACCACACAACTGGAGCGATTTCTCTGTGAAATAACCGGTTTCGCCGCCGTATCCCTGCAGCCCAATGCAGGTTCGCAGGGGGAATATGCCGGTTTACGCGTGATTCGGGCGTATCACGAATCCACCTCTCAACATGATCGCAACATATGCCTGATTCCCGTTTCCGCACATGGCACCAATCCCGCCAGCGCCGTGGTCGCCGGCATGGAGGTCGTGACCGTGGAATGCGATGAGCACGGGAGCATCAGCCTCGAGGATATTCGCACCAAAGCACTAGTTCACCGGGACCGGCTCGGCTGCCTGATGGTTACCTATCCATCGACCCACGGCGTATTTGAAGAAACCATCGAGGAGGTGTGCCGGGTGATCCACCAGGCCGGAGGCCTGGTTTATATGGATGGAGCCAATATGAATGCCATGGTGGGTCTGTGCCGCCCGGCGGATATCGGCGCCGATGTGTGCCACCTGAATCTGCATAAGACGTTCTGTATCCCCCACGGCGGTGGGGGACCGGGCATGGGCCCCATCGGCGTAACGCAGAAACTGGCGCCGTTTCTCCCCGGCCATCCGACCGCAGCCATGGGGGGGCCGAATGCAATCGGCCCCGTGTCGGCGGCGCCCTGCGGCAGTGCATCCATTCTTACCATTTCCTGGGCCTACATCGTAATGATGGGCGCCGCGGGACTCTCGCGCGCAACGGCCGTCGCCATATTAAACGCCAACTACATGGCGCAGCGTCTGAAAGATGATTTCCCCGTCCGCTTTCGCGGCCGGCGCGGCCGGGTAGCACATGAATTTATTATTGATTGTCGCCCGTTTGAATCCGTCGGCGTCAAGGTTGAAGACATCGCCAAACGCCTGATGGACTATGGCTTTCACGCGCCCACCGTCTCCTGGCCGGAACCGGGCATGCTCATGATTGAACCGACTGAAAGCGAATCCAAAGCCGAGCTGGACCGTTTCTGCGATGCCCTGATTCAAATTCGCCGGGAAATCCGCGACATTGAGCAGGGCCGCTCGGATAGGGGCGATAACCCCCTGAAAAACGCACCGCATACCGCCGAAATGATCATGCAGGACTGGCATCACCCCTACAGCCGCGAGCAGGCCGCCTTTCCGATGAATTACCTGCGGGATTTCAAATTCTGGCCCAGCGTTCGTCGCATTGATAATGCTTATGGTGATCGCCATCTGTTCTGTGCCTGCCCGCCGATGTTCTCAGATCAGGCTCAACAATAGCGATTCGCCCCTGCGGCTCAAAACACCCGAGTTTCTCATGCCCCGGAAGCCGGATGCTGAATCTGCATGAAGATCATCATGGCCCCGGCGAGAATACGGTGCAATTGCTGCGAACTGACGCGCAGTGACGCTGTCGGCATAAACAGTTTGATCTCCGGCTTATTCCGCAAGCAACTGGCGCTCAGCGCCCATACCGGTGTGCGACCCGCCTGGACCGGGTTGGGAATCTGCATCATCCCGCTGTCTGCGCTGACGTCCGCCGTCAATTGACCGAGCTCGACGGCCGGGTCGAAAAATCCGGCCATGAAAGCACCCGGCAGATAATGCGATGGCGCCGCCGAACCGGCGATCTTCGTTGCCGAAATTCCATGCCCCTTGAGATATTGAATATATTTCTTCAACTGCGAAGGACGCAGATTGTTGGCCTCGATAACCCGGTGCCCCAAGTAGCCAACTGCGAACTGCGATGTGGGGCCACCGAATTCCGCGTCAATGCCCTCTTTGAATACCTTGCCGAAGACTTCTCCGAAGATACCCAAGTTCTCTACGCCCGGCGTCAATGATGCATGCAACGCAACGCGATTGAATTTTATTCCGTCGACGGTCATCGGCGCCTCACGCGCAGCGATCATCCTGTACATCACCGGACCCGTCTGTGGGGGCCGCATGGAGGCTGCTTGATCAATCACCAGCTTCACCGCGAGACGACAAATCGCCTGCGGATGGCTCGTATTGAAATCCTCGACCGTTGCCATCAATGGAGCACCCATCTTGACCGGTGCGATCAGAAAAAAGTTCTGTCTCATATACTTTCCGTCCGGATACGCCGCGAGCAGTTCCCAGATTTTGTCCATATCTGACAAGGCTGGCGGGGTCTTCGTTGCATTTCCCGGCAAAACTTGTTTGAACACACCAACGATGCGGGAGGTCGTTTGCGCATACGGAAATTTGAGGCGCACGGCCATTGCCAAAGGCAGATCTGGCATCTGCCTGACGGGCGACAATCGACTCTCTGAAAGGGCCTCAAGAAATGCACCAGCCTTGCCCCGACGACGAACATCTGCCAGCGCGTCAAGCATAATACCCTTTTTGTTCACCCGAATTCCGCCTACGATTGAGCGGCAACGTTTCGCAATCAATTTCGTCATCGTGCGAATCATGTGGAAGCCGAGTTTCTGTTTTGCGGTTTCTCCCGTGGGCTGAGCCTTGAGTGCCGAATTCATCTTGGAAATCGTGGTTCTGATTTTCGGCCCCTCAATTTCGAACAGGCGATGGATATTCAGATACACGCTCACATCGCTGCCGGTAAAGATCGCCGCTGCCCGGCCGGTAAGTGCGGGGGTCATAACCCCCGGATGGTGTAACACCATTCGCAGTGCCCCGCGATGCGATGCGAAGAGCACCGCATGCTTTTTCAAAGTCACATATCCGCTGGTTCCATTCTTCAGCACCACCATCGATATGCCGTTCACCGGCGCCGGCGGATTCAGTTTTGAAACCGCAAACGCCGGGTTCGACGCAGGAAATATCATGACCGGTTCCAGCGAGCCGCTTCGCACACCGGTCGGCATGAGAAGTAATTCCATCGGTTTGGAATTATCTATCCCGCCGGGAATGTCGATTTGCATTTCCAGCGCCTTCAGGTGCGGAATAACACCCGGAATGA
>DAHWIP010000038.1:0-10853 GCA_027344975.1 Phycisphaerae bacterium | reverse complement strand
GTGCCATTTTCTCCAGATAGCTGCGACCCGATTGGCAAGCCCCTGCAAGATTGCCGGATGCCGAAAGACCGGATGATAGGAAATATATACCGCGACCGGTTGTGCGGGATAGTGGCCGCGCATCGCGGTAAGCAGCGGCAGTGCGTGAACATAGGGCGGGAAGCCGATGTCAAATTCCCGGCCTCCGTGGTAGAGGAAAAAATCCATTCCGGCGGCTTGCCTGCCTTCAAAACCATAATGTCCGAGAAACTGGGCGATTTCCGCTTTCAACCCGGGATGGGGGGTCCATTCCTCAAAGAGCGGCACGTGATACGCCCGCGCCAAACTCGCAAAGAGCAGCATGAGGCTGGTATGATCGGCGCAATCTTCGCAGACCGTGACATGGTATCGGCGGGCCAGCTGAAAAAAAGTATCCGGAATATTAAATGCGACGCCGGCACCGGAATACCCGCCACCCCAGTAATAATAGAGCGGGGCGCCGGTGAGCTGCCGCACCATGGCGGTCAACCTGCCGTAAGTTTCCTTTACGCTCCAATTGCGGAAGTGCTGATAAAGCGGAAACAGAGGCTGCCCGGGGGGCTGGGCCGGAACATCATGAAATCTTGCAAAGTGGGAGTCGAACTGCTGATTGATGGTGGCGGGCGTTTTGTAACGCATCCTCAGCCAATGATGAAACTCCCGCACGTCGGCACCTGCGTAGCCGTTGACTTCATCGGGCCCCGGCGGCGGCCCCCACATGTAATCCAGCCAGCCGAAATCGAGAAATGCTCCACCGAATCCGGGATTGCGGCGCAGATGCAGAATCGTTTTGCAAACAAATTGAAAGTAGGCGCGGCGGTAGGGGTGGCTCCACCATACCGGCACACGCGAAGGAGAACCGGATGAGCCGACGTCGTAGTGATGAATCCACGGCGGCGGATTGCCCTGCCAGACGCTGTACCAAAAGATTGGAATCACCTTGACATCCGCCCGGGCGGCATTTCTGAGCGTGCGGTCCAATGTTTGGAAATGAAATTGGCCCGGTTGCGACTCGATCATCCCCCATTTCAGATTGATTTCTGCCCTCGTAATTCCATTCGCTCTCAAATGGGCAAACGTTTTATATGACCAAACACTTGGGCGCTGATTTGTAGTCCAGACTACGGTCACGGTAACCGCTTTCGGACGCAGCTTGAAAAGCTGGCTGTGGCGCGAGAGACGAAAATAAAGATAGTCCACGCCCGGATGCGTGAGCAGTTCGGCAGGGGCACCGTTGATGACCGCGGGGCGGTACTGACTGTCGATGGTATGACCACCGGCGGCGACCTGTCGGAGGCCGTCGCCGGAAAGCACCCGCGCCGATTTGCCTCCGCGTTTGCCGAGCGAGATATGTGCCGATAGGCCCGCGTTTGCCTTTTCACCGCCGGGAATTGGATATGCCGTCACCGTAATCTTTCGGACGGCGATACCGCCCGGTGCGACAATTCGAAAATCGGCACCCGCATTTTCCCGGCCGATGAAACGGATGTTGGAGAGATGAAAAATGCCGGTCTGCCACTGATCTCGCCTGGCCGAGGTGTAAAAGTAAGTAGCACTGCTCCTGTACGCATTTGAACCGGAGATGTATTGCACGGCGATGCCGGGGCTCGGCGACGGGGTGTAATTAAGCTGGACGGCGAAGAGGGGCTTCTGGGGAATGGCCATCATCGGGGGCTGGATCGGCTGGGCGAATCCAACGAGCATATGGATTGTCAGAAGTGCGAAAATACCCATCAAGGCGGCAAACACGCGGCGGCGGATTGGGACCCCCGGCGTGCGAGCCATTATTTCAATTTGTTTCATCCGCATGGGCGTCATCCTCGGCCGACGATATATATTCGATATTCACCAGCTTGGCATTAAATTTTTCCTGAATTAATTTTACGGCTGGATGGGCGCTGACTTCCTCCCGCAATTCCGGACTGATCCTCAGCGCAGGCGCTCCATCCACAGCTGCCGCACCGCCGGCGCCTTTCGGCCGCGTTTCGGCCACCGCGTGCGATTCAAATTCAACGCGGACAGGCCTGCCGACGGTGATCTCCACGGCCTTTTCGATTTTTGGACGGGCATGCTGTCCCTGCACGAAGCTTTCCACTTTTTTATTAATCTGCAGGGTGACCCCGCTGGAATCCTCATTCCACTGCCAGCCCAGCAGGCCGCCGACAATAACTTCCGCCGATGAACCGCCGGATTCCCGCAGCACGTCAATGAATCGGGCCATTTCATCGCTCTCGGATGCTCGTTGCTGTTTCGGAGCGGTTGTTGTTGCAGCCGGTGTCGAGAGATCGGTGGTGGCCGTGGAAGCGGACGTTGCCAGTGGCGCCGCCGGCGGGGTTGCTGCGGTTCGTGCAGCCACCGGCTCGGCACCGCCGGCGATCGGCTTGGCGGCAATCGCGGTGGCCGACGCAGCCTGCGACGATGGGGCTGGCCTTGCCGCCGGGGCGGGAGCGGGCGCGGAAATGGGATTAAATTTCGGCTGGGTAACGGCCGTACCGGGGACAGAACCGGGCGTTATGTCATTTTTTTTTTCGCCGCTGCCGTCAGCTCCACTACCGGCGGGCAATTCCTTGAGCCACTGACGGATGGGCGCAAATTCGGGTGCCATCGCAAATCGCACCACCAGCGCATCGAGCAGCGGACGGGGCATGGTGGAATTGCGCAGTTGGCGTGCGGTGTGGTCGCAGATCGCAATATGATGGGCGGCTAATTGCGGCGGGAGCTGAGGCACGAGCGTTGCAAGCTGCTGACGGGATTCGGCCGTTACATCCACAAGTTGCGTATCGGTTCCGCATACACCCATGACCATCAGATGCCGGAAAATGCCGGTCAGTTCATTGACCATATATTCAGGCGACATGCCGGAGGCGAGAAGTGCATCACATTGCGCCAGAGCTGATGCCGCATCGCCGCTGAGCATGGATTGAACCCAGTTGCACATGTCCGCCAGAGGTGGGGCGCCGATGAGTTCGTTGAGCAGGGATTCGGTGATCTCGCCGGCGCCGAGCGAAAGAACCCGGTCCAATAGTGAAAGCGCATCACGCATTGACCCGGCGGCGAGAACGGCAATCCGATGCAGAGCGGCATCCTGTGCGGAGGCCTTTTCATCGCGGCATATGGCGGCCAGATGCGCTGCGATCACATCCGTGGGTATGTTCTTGAAATCATATCGCTGGCAGCGGCTCAGGATCGTTGCCGGAACACGGTGAATATCGGTGGTGGCGAAAATGAATTTGACGTGAGGTGGCGGCTCTTCGAGTGTTTTGAGCAGGGCGTTGAATGCCTGCGTGGTGAGCATGTGCACTTCATCGATGATGTAGATTTTGTATTTGGATCGCGTCGGCGAAACGCCTGCATTCTGGCGCAATTCCCGTATCTGATCCACGCCATTGTTGGAAGCGCCGTCGATCTCAATCACGTCGATATCTTCGCCTACCGCAATGGCCTTGCACGATGCGCAGCGGCCGCACGGCTCTCCGTCCTTTGAATCGGGGCAGTTGATGGCTTTGGCTAAAATGCGGGCGGCGGACGTTTTGCCCACTCCACGCGTGCCGGTGAAAATGAAGGCGTGGGCAATGCGACCGGAGGTTACCGCGTTGCGGAGGGTTTGGGCGATGGGTTCCTGCCCGAGCAACTGGGAAAAATCCTGCGAGCGGTAGCGTCGCGCCAAAACTGTATAGGGCTGCACCATGCCGTTACTATAAACGATGCATGGGGGAATTTCGCTCTCGTCGGCGGGGGGCCGGTTTTACTGCCGTTATCGGCTCGAGTCCGTCGCGTCCGCAGAGGCTTACTGAACCCTGACCCGTCGGTTTCCCGCCGTTGATGAGAGGTTCATCGATACCGGCTGGGCTTAAAAAGTTCAGATGTGGGCGTCGGGTTCTCCGCGGTTGCCCTACAGCACCTCTACCGCACGGGGAAAGCTTCCCAGCATGAACATCTGCAGGCAATGCCCTCCCGCCTGCGCCAGGGCTTTGGCCACCGGCTCATCCGTATGATGGCCGTTAAAATCAACAAAGAAGTAGTACTCGAACGGACCCGAGCGGCTCGGCCGGGTGGCGATGTTGGTCAGGTTGATGCCATACTGCCGAAAGGCATCGAGGGCATCGACCAAGGCCCCGCTTTTATGAGATGTCGTGAAGATGATGGAGGTCTTGTCATCGCCGGTACGTTTGGCGGGCTGACGGCCGACCACCAGAAACCGCGTGACGTTATCGGCATTGTCTTCAATATTGGCGAAAAGCACCTTGAGGTTATAGAGCTCCGCGGCCAGGGCCGAGCCGATCGCCGCCGCATGCGGCTCGCTCTGCGCCATCTCGGCCGCCTTGCTGCTGGAGCCCACCGCCACCCGCGGTATTTCGGGCAGGGTTTCCGCCAGCCAGCGGCGGCACTGGTTGAGCACCTCCGGCTTGCTGTAAATCACCTTGATCTGCGATGCCTCGCACTGGGCCAGCAGATGATGATGAATGGAAATCAGCGTCTCCGCCACGATGGTGACCGAGCGATGCTCAACGAATGCATCCATCGTCTCCACGATCCCGCCGATGGTGGAATTTTCAATCGGCACCAGCCCCAGGTCCGCGTGGTGATGGGCAATTTCATCGAACACGCCATTGATATCCGCTACTGAAACATGTTCAACCGAAGAGCCGAACTTTTTTACCGATGCGAGATGTGAAAAACTCCCCTTGGGCCCCAGAAAGGCGATGCGAAGAGGCTTTTCCAGGGCAAAACTACCCGACATCAATTCACGATAGATCGCCTCGATGCAACTGTCAGGCAGTGGCCCGCCCGATTCACGATTGGCTCGGCGGACGCGTTCGAGAACAATTTTCTCCCGGTCCGGCGCATAGATGGGGGCATTGGAATTCTGCTTGACCTTGCCGATCTCCACCACGATTCGCGCCCGCTGATTCAAAATCGCCACGATCTGATGATCCAGTTGATCGATCTGCTCCCGCAGGGGCGTCAGCGGGTCACTGCCGGATTGCTGATGTCTCTGTTCCATGCAGAGAATCGTAATGCTGCCTTGGCGTGGCGGCAAATGCATTGACCCGGCCCGAATGTTCACGTTAAAAGTCATTGGACTCGGCCGGATCGGGCGGCATAATATTGACGTACCTGAGCGGAGGCAGATTTGCAGCACTTTACCCATACGCAAGCATCGCAATCACGGGCACCCGATAGCCGACTGCTGACCGCAGGTGCCTTCGGAGCGGGAATCATTTTCCCCATCGCTCCGGCGTTACTCATCGCCTACCGATCATCCGATGGATGGGTACGGCAGCAGGCCATGGCGGCTGCCGGTTACCAAGCCATTGTCGCCATGATGGCCGCAGCGGGCGCCGCCGTTTGGCGAGTGGGTTTGTCGATAGCCACTTTCCATAGATTCGTCGATCAGCCCGACTTCTCGGCGCTGCTCAACCATATCCTCGCCGTGGGTATACGATCTCCACTGGGGATGCTGCTTGTTCTGGCCGGGGGGCTCCTGATGGCCCTCTCCGTCGTCGGGTGGTGGGCGGGGAATCTGCTTGCCGCTGCGGGCGCGCTTCGCGGTGACTCGCTCGGCATGCCGCGGATCAAACGACTTCGACGGAGCGCCGCGTGAATTTCCGGCGCTGGCTCTCTTCTGCCGCCGCGATGCTGACATACTTCGCGGCGGCGGCCATGCTTCTGTTGCCGGGACTCCGCGGCTCGGGCTACATCCTCGGAAACCATACCCCCGATGTCCTGAGTTTCATCTGGTATATGGCTTGGTGGCCGCACGCCATTAGCCACGGCCAGAATCCCATGTTTACGCGTGCCATCTGGTGGCCGACGGGGGTGAATTTATTCTGGACGACCAGCATACCGACCGCCGCGCTGCTCCTATCCCCCGTCACCATGTCGCTGGGGCCGATTGCGGCATACAACGTCGCGGTCCTTCTTGCGCCAGTGCTTCTGGCATGGGGAACGTACGAACTTTGCCGGGAACTCCATGGCAGGTTTTGGCCCGCGATCTTCGGCGGCGCCGTGGTGGGATTTTCCAGCTATGAATTCCGTCAGTTATTAAATCACCTGCACTGCTGCCTTCTTTTTCCGATCCCGCTGCTGGCGCTGGCGGCGGTGCGGCGATTTAACCTTAAGTTCTCACGGTGGATATACATTCCGCTGAGTGCTCTGCTCTGGCTGTTGCTTTTTGGAGTATCGACTGAATTTTTCGCCACGGCCGTGATGTTGGGTTCGGTTTTTGTGGCCGTGATGATTCTGGTGGAAAGTCATCCGCAAACTCGCAGAGCCCTTTTGATCCTCGCCGGGGAAAGCGCCACCGGGCTGCTCTCAGCCGTCGTGGCCGTTCTGGTCATCGCGGGCCCCTATCTGTGGAAAGGATACGCGGGAGGAAAACTCTGGAGTGCCGGCGTCTATAGCGTTGATCCGCTGAATCTCATCATCCCAACTTACACCACCTGGCTGGGAAGCGGCCTTCTTGCGCCGTTGTGGCATCTATTTGCCGGCGGTCACTCCGATGCCGAACAGGGCGCCTATCTGGGCGTGCCGCTCATCGCCCTCGCTGCGGCCGCCTGGCGGAACACCCGCGGTCCCGCCATGTGGAACGGTCTGAAAATCACTCTGGTGGTCGCGTTTGTGCTTGCCTTGGGACCTCAGCTCCACACGCTTCATCAAAAACTTCCTTTGCCGCTGCCATGGCTCATCGCCAGCCATGTCCCGCTGATTCAAAAAGCGCTCCCCGGTCGGCTGATGTTTTATGTCGATCTGATGCTGGCCATCCTGATTTCCGGTTGGCTCGCCCGGACGAATATGCCCCGCGGTCGAAAACTTGCCGCTGCATTGATAGCCATTTTCTTCTTATTACCCAATACCACAGGCGGATACTGGTCGACCCACTTCAGCACGCCCCGTGTTTTTTCCCGCGCACCGACCGACATCACGCCCGATCCGCATGGCGTACTGATTTTACCTTTCGGCTACCACGGATGGAGCATGCTCTGGCAGGTTCAAGCACATTTCGCCTTTTCCATGGTCGATGGCTACACCGGCATCGTGCCGGGCGATTATTCAAAAAGTCCTTTGGTGCCCATGTGGCTTTCTCATGGGCCGATGGGTACGAACTACGCCGCCCAACTTAAGGCGTTTCTACAGCATCGGCACATCCGTACCGTCATTGCCATTACTCCGCTTAACGCGCGGGAAACGCAGATTATCGCCCCACTGGGATCGCCCCGTTTGACTCTCGGCCGCGCAGAGATATTCGGCTACGTTCCGCGATGGATACGGGTGGAAAAACTCCTCAAGCTAAGGCAATCGACGACGCCCAACCGCCGATGATCAACAGCGACAGGATTATTTTCACCTCCGCTTGAACTGCTTTTCAAGCTGTGCGAAACTGAGCCGCACGGTGGTGGGCCGGCCGTGTGGGCAATTGCTCGAGCGCTCAATCTCGTGGCGACGGATCAGCAGGGCATCGATTTCCGTAGCTGAAAGCGGATCGCCCGCCTTGATGGCCGCCTTGCAGGATGCCATGTCCAGAATCTCATGTAGCAAGGCTTCATCGCCGATGTTGCAATCCGCCTCATCGAGATAGTCCAGCAGCAATCGGATAAACGCACCGGCGTCGAGCCGCGCCAAAAGGGGCGGTAATCCCTGAACGGCAACGCTCTGTGCATCGAATCGGTTGATCTCAATGCCGAGTTTTTCCAGTGTGGGCCGAACTCTCTCCAGATTGTTCGCCTGCCGGTCGTTGACCTCCACCATCACCGGCAGAAGCAGGCGCTGCGACTCCAGAGGTCCTTTGCGGACACGCGAGAGCAATTCCTCATAGAGAATTCGCTCGTGGAGGGCGTGTTGGTCAATGAGCACAATACCCTGATCGTCCTCCGCGACGATGTACCGATTATGCAGTTGAATGCATTTAATATTCAGCGCTGGCGCTACCACCGGCGGTATCGTCTCGCGGGTGGTCGTTTGCTCCTCGATCGATGGCGCCGGCTCTGTGACGGACGGCGAGATGGTATCGGCACCCGGAGCGACGGACGGCGACTCACCCAGCCCGCGCAGCGGAAGGGCCGGTTGCGGCTGGATCGGCGGCTGGCGGAAGAATTCGGCCAATACCTGCCGCGTTTCATCCCAACTGCTCGTTCGCACAGGCGCAGGTGAGCGGAGAGGTGGGGTGGACGTGGTGGAGGAATCCGGATTCAGCGATGCCGGCCGGGTCAGATCGGTCTGCAATAATTTTTGCCGCAGTGCTCCGAGCACCATGCGGAACGGGATATTCGCATCGCGGAAACGGACCTCGGTCTTCTGCGGATGGACGTTGACATCAAATGCCGCCGGGTCCATCTCGACATACAGAATGGCAACCGGGTGCTGGTGCGGATCAATCAGCCCACGATACGCCTCTTTCATCGCATGAAGCATGCTGCGGTCACGGATATACCGGCCGTTGAGGAAAATAAATTCATGTCGATTGGTGCCACGGGCGGTCTCGGGCACACCGATAAAACCCGTTATCCGGGCGGCAGCGTCCTCGTGGTGGATCGGCAGCAAGCGGCCGCGCAGATCTTTGTCGATGGCAGCGGCAATGCGCTCCGCGGTGTCGGTGACGGCGGGCAGTTCCAGAACTTTTCGCCCATTATGTTCCAATGTAAAAGCGATGTCCGGTTGCGCCAGTGCGGACCGCAACACCATATCATGAATATGGCCGAATTCGGTCGCATCACTGCGTAAAAATTTACGCCGGGCCGGGACGCAATAAAACAAGTCCCGCACTTCGATGGTCGTTCCAACGGCCGCAGCGCACGGAATCGGTTCGCCGATGACGCTTTCGCTCGCATCTAGCCGAATGCCGCCCGCGTCGGTCGGACGACGGGTGATCAGGGTGGCGTGGCTCACACCCGCCACGGATGCCAGCGCCTCCCCGCGAAACCCGAGCGTCTGAATACTGAAAAGATCATCCACATCCCGGATTTTGCTTGTGGCGTGGCGTGCAAAGGCGAGCCGGGCATCTTCCTCGGACATTCCGCATCCGTTATCGGTTACACGTATCAGGGTGCGTCCGCCGTCCTGAACCACCACGGTGATGCGGGTCGCACCGGCGTCGATGGAATTTTCAAGGAGTTCCTTGATAACGCTCGCGGGGCGTTCCACCACTTCACCCGCTGCAATTTTATTGATGAGCGAATCAGGCAGGACGGCGATGGCCCGACGGGAAGCAGTATCGGAAAGCTGCACGTTCATAGACGTACAAAATACCGTATCGAAAGGCTCTTTGCATCCTGCGATTTCCAGCTGGATATTGCACGCGAAAAAGCGCCCAAGCAGCACCGGTAACGGAGGGATGATCCGCGGGAGGCTCGTAGGGGTTTAGCGCTATGGGTCGATATGGCGCCGGATTTTCAGTACATTACAACCATGGATAACCCGCAGCCGGATACCCGGTCTACTTCCGCCTACGCCTCATCCGAGTCGGCCGTGGGGGCTGTGCGCGGTGCGCTCCCATACGCTCATATCGTGCGCGATACTCTACTGAGCCCACGGCGCTGGCTGGAGACCTGGTACGGGGCGTACGCCATTCTTGGAGCCGTATCCTCCGGCATTATCCCTATCACCCTCCCCCTGATGATGTCAAAATTGACCGGCGAACTGAGTACCGTCGGTTTTGTGATGGGGGCGTTTAATCTCGGTGCGATCACTTCGCCACTATGGGGCAATATTGCCGACCGAACCAAGAAGTTTCGTCTCATCTTCTTTAGCGGGCTGGCGGTTGAAGCTGTTGGCTTGGTGTTATTTCCGCTATTGCACGGCCTGCTCGCCTGGTTTCTCATTGCGCTCGCCATGGGTACCAGCACGGCCGCCGTTTCCACCTGCGCCACCTTGATGGTCGTGGAATTTCATCCTGCCGACGAATGGACGCCGCGCATCGGCTGGCTGCAGACGTTTAACGGCGCCGGGCAATCCATTGGGTTGCTGCTCGCCGGCATTCTGGTTGCCGCCGGGTACCGAACCGCACTGTGGACCGGGGCAGCCATGTTGGTGCCTGCCATCGGCCTTGGCGTCTGGGGACTCCGGCGGTCGGTGTTGCGTCACGCTGCGGATCCCACCATCACCCTGCGGTGGATTCGATCACACGCCGATCTGACGCCGATCGGTCGATTTGCCCGCGTCGAATTGCTGGGCGGTGGCGTACTGAGGCATTTTTCCGTCATCAACATCCGCGGACTGAAAAATATCGGCAGCCTGCTGCCGACGCGCTTCGGCCGATTCATCGCTTCGATCTTCATCTTCTTTTTCGGTATCGCGGGATTCTTTGCCTATTTTCCGATATTTCTCAAAACCACCTTTCATATTGTGCCTTCCATCACATCGGTCGCCTATGCCGTAACCGCCGGTGTCGGAGTGGCGCTTTATGCACTGGCGGGTAAGTGGAGCAGTAAATGGGGTGCGGGCCGAATTTATTTTCTCGCGCGGGTATTTCGATTACTGGCCTTTGCACTCATGCTTGGTGCGATATTTGTGGATAACCGAATCGCCACTGCACTTCTCGCCTTTGGCAGTTTTTCCATGGTGATACTGGCGTGGCCGGTGATCAGCGTATCGGCCACCGAACTTACCTCGGAACTCAGCCCGCTGAGCCAGGGGATGGCGCAGGGGCTTTACAATGCCGCCAATGCGGTCGGCACGGTGCTGGGGACCTATCTGGCCGGTGCCATGGTGGGGTTGATGGGCTTTAAGTCGCTGCCGATCCTGGCGGTGGCGGGAATTTTGCTTTCAATACTGATTGACGGACTTCCGCGAAAAAAGCCGGTTTTGGCTGATGCCCCCGGTGCGGCACCGTCCGCCGA
>DAHWIP010000037.1:0-10854 GCA_027344975.1 Phycisphaerae bacterium | reverse complement strand
AAATGGCCGTTTCCTCCGGCTATCCGCTGCGCGTCTATCATGTGCCGAAAACCATCGATAACGACCTGCGCACCACCGACCACTGCCCCGGTTACGGGTCGGCCGGTCGTTTCGTGGCGCTGGCGCTCATGGGGGATGATCTGGATAATCGATCGCTCAAAGGTGTAAAGATTGATGTCATCATGGGACGCGATGCGGGGTGGCTGACAGCGTCGTCGGTGCTCGCTCGCCATGACGAGCAGGATGGTCCGCACCTGATTTACGTGCCGGAAGTGGATTTCAATGAGGATAAATTTCTGGGCGATGTTGACCGCGTCTACACCAAACTGGGTCGCTGCGTTGTGGCGGTAAGCGAGGGGATTCGGTACAAGGCGGGCGATAAAAACTCACTGGTGACTGAAAAGGCGATGCAGGGGGGTGAGGTGGACGCCCACGGCAATAAGCAGCTTTCAGGCAGCGGGGCGCTGGGGGACTATCTTTCTGATCTGGTCAAAAACAAGCTCGGGGCGGCGATTCAGCAGCGATCCGGCGCGAAATTGCGCGTGCGGGCAGACACCTTCGGTTACCTTCAGCGCAGCTTCCCCGGCATTGTAAGCCAATCCGATGCCCATGAGGCCCGGCAATGTGGACGCATGGCGGTGAAGTATTCGGTGGCGGCGCCGGAGGGTTTAAGCAGCGGATCGGTCGCCATCAAACGCCTTTCCGATTCTCCTTATCAGGTGGATTATTTCCCGACCGCACTGACGAATGTCGCCCGGCAGACCAAACATCTGGACCCGACATGGGTAAAGAATGGATGCGATATTTCCGCCGACTATGTGCGTTATGCCAAAGGGTTGGTCGGTCCGCTGCCGATTCCGGGTAAATTGTATTAAATCCAGGTCGCTGCAGGACCGGCGGGTCCCATGAATTGGACGCCGCCATTGCCGCTGCGATTCCGGCGCGGAGTCGTAGAAACGGAGTTCTTTTTCGGCTGTATGTGATCGGCCGCCGGCGTTACAATCAGGCCGATGACTGCATCGCCCGCCACGACTCCCCAATCTCTTCCGATGGATGAGCACCTGCCGCAGATGATCGATCATCTGCGTGCCGCCGGAGCTGTCGTGGTGGTTGCTGCGCCCGGCGCCGGCAAGACAACACGCATCCCACCCGCGGTCTACCGAAGCGGAATTCTCTCACGTGAAAACTCGGGCGTGATTGTGCTTCAACCGCGGCGTATCGCCACACGGGCGCTGGCCGCCCGTATTGCTGCGGAAAATAACTGGCAGGTTGGCGGCGAAGTCGGCTACCAGGTTCGCATGGAAAACTGCACCGGCCCCGATACTCAGATCATCATCATGACTGAGGGAATATTAAATCGGCGGCTGCAATCCGATCCGGCCCTTGAGGGAATCGGTGCAGTGATTCTGGATGAATTTCACCTGCGTACCCTGCATCTCGATGAGGCGCTGGCCTTGCTGGAGGATGTCCGTACCCATCTGCGCCCTGATCTGAAGCTGATCATCTCCTCCGCCACCATCGATGCCGGGCCCATCGCTGAATTTCTCTCCGCGCCGTGTATGGAGATTCCCGGCCGTATGTTTCCCGTGCAGATTCGCTACGCTCCGCCGGCGGGCCGGTCGCTGGAAATGGCCTGCCGCGACGCCGTTGAAGATGGATTGCAGTTCGCCGGTGATGGGCATGTATTGATCTTCCTGCCGGGGGTTTATGAAATTCAGCGCGTCGCCCAACAACTCGCATCCGTTGCTCGGCACCACGGCATGAGAATCTGTCCTCTGCACGGGAGTCAGCCGCTTGCCGAGCAGGCCATCGCCATCTCGCCATCACAGGAGCGCAAAATCATACTCGCCACCAACGTTGCCGAGACGTCGCTCACGGTGGATGGCGTGACACTGGTCATAGACTCGGGACTGGCGCGGTATGCCGATTATGATCCGCATCGCGGTATTAATCGCCTTTCAACCCGGCGGATATCGCAGGCATCCGCCCAACAGCGTGCGGGCCGAGCAGGTCGCACTGCGCCGGGAACATGCATTCGCCTTTGGGACGCGGCCCAGTGGAAGCATCAACCGCCCGCCGATCCTCCGGAAATAGAGCGCGTCGATCTTTCCAACCTGTGCCTCGATGTATACGCCTGGAATCCGGCGGGTTTTGAATCGCTGAAATGGCTCACCGTGCCCCCGGCGGCTGGCGTGCGTTCGGCCCAGGACTTGCTTTGCGACCTCGGGGCGGCTTTCGGTGGGGGAGACAACTTCAAGCTGACCGAATTGGGGCGCCGGCTGGTTAACTTTCCACTTCATCCGCGGCTCTCCCGCATCTTGGTCGCCGGGATCGAAAGTGGTCACGCCGCCTGGGCTGCGCTGATCGCCGCGATTTTGTCTGATGCGGGAACGAGCATGGTGAATCGTCGGGATGGGGGATCATGGGATATTGCCATCTATTTGCGGCAGGTAGCAGAGGGGGTTTCGGCACTCAATGATCGCAGATCGTCAAGCGGTTCACAAACGGGCTCCGTCCTGCAGCTTTTCCGTCGCCTGTGTCGGCAATGCCGTGTACCGGAGCAGCTCCCTCCCATGCCATCGCCGAGCGCCTTGGCGAAATTGGTGTTTGCGGGATTTCCCGATCGACTCTGCGTGATGGATCGGCGCGATCCGCGCAGGGGAGTGATGGTGGGCGGCACCGGCGTCGAACTCAGCGATCACCGGGGGGCGGATCCGGCCGAAGCCGTCATCGCCTTGGATATAGAAAAAAATGACGATCGGCAAAAGCACGCCAGCATTCGGCTCGCGGCACGCATTTCCATGGAAGATATTCTTGCCTCGGATGCACCCCAACTCTGCCGGAAAAAGATGGTGGTCTGGGACGAAGAGCACCGAAAAGTTTCGGCCTTTATCGAAACTCACTTTGCTGATCTGTGTATAAAATCGCAACCCGATCCGTCACCGGATCCGGACTCGGTGCGGCGTGTCATTGAGCAGGGTGTTCTCCCGCACATGCGGCACCTTCTGAATACGAACTCGGCACTCATATCGCTGGCCAACCGCGTGGAGTTATTTCGGCGCCATACCGCCCGGACAGAGATACCGGAATTAACCGCCGAGTATCTGGCGGGGAGTGTGGCCGATTTTATGATCGCCGGCAATCTTCGCGAAGCGCCCGATGAGGGCCGGATGGTGGAGCTCTACCTGACTGCGCTGCCGCATGACATACGACAGCAGCTCGATTTGCTGCTCCCCGGACATCTGCTTTTGCCGTCGGGAAAAAGAGTGGAGATTGACTATACGCCCGAGGGGCCGATGATTGAGGCCCGCGTGGCAGATTTATTGGGTACTCCCTCATCGCCGAAATTGCTTGGCGGACGTGTGGCGGTGATATGCCGCATCTTGGGGCCCAACCATCGGCCGGTGCAGACGACGGCCGATCTGGCCGGGTTCTGGCAGGGGTCCTATCATCAGATTAGAAAGCATCTGCGGGCGCGGTATCCGCGGCATCCGTGGCCGGAGGACCCGCTCACGTATGTGCCGCCGGTGCGGCCGGGTCGCCGATAAAAAATGGGTACGGCGGAAATAATATTGGAGATGTGATATGAAAGCATGGCTGCTTGATAAACTCGGCTCGCTCGAGAATCTCAGATTGGCCGAGGCCCCTGAGCCGGAACTCCACAGCGGTGATGTGCTGCTGGAGGTCATCTACTCCGCGCTTAATCCAGCCGACCGATATCTGGCGGAGGGAGCTTATCCCGCTCGGCCGCCGCTGCCGCATATTTTGGGGCGTGATGGTGTGGGACGCGTACTTGCCGTCGGATCCGGGGTAAGCGGCTGGCAGTTGAATGATCACGCATTGATCATCCGCGGTCCCGTTGGTGTTGAGCGAGCCGGCACATTCGCTCAGCGCGTCGCAGTACCCGCCAATTGCCTCGCACATGTGCCCGATGGATGGACGCTGCAGCAGGCCGCGTGTGCCAGCTTGGTTTATCTCACGGCGTGGCAGGCGCTGACGCAGTTCGGTCCCGCCGGCCGATGGGTGGTCTTGATCACCGGCGCATCGGGTGGTGTCGGCGTTGCAGCCACGCAACTTGCCGCCGCCATGGGGCACCATGTGATCGCACTTTCGCGCTCGCCGGATAAAGCGGCAAAACTTCGCCAGCTCGGCGCCGCCTTCACCGCCGATCCTGCCGACCCGACATGGAGAAAGTCCGTATTGGCGCATCTCGGTTCGCGGCGCGTGGATTTGGCGATTGATAACATCGGCGGCTCCGGCTTTTCCGAACTGCTTGACGTGATGGGGATGTGGGGAAAGATCAGTGTGGTGGGGCGGCTCGCCGGGCCGGTGCCTCAATTTAATACCGCCAGCCTCTTCTTCCGGCGCCTGCGCATCGGAGGTGTCGCGGTTGGAAGCTACACCGCCGAAGAAGCCCAGAGTGCCTGGCGACATGTACTGGAAACCCTGGCCGGGGGCGATCACCGGCCATTGATTGACAGTGAATTTCCGTTCGATCAACTGCCGCAGGCGTTCGCGAAGTTGGCCTCCGGGCCGATGGGCAAGGTGCTGCTGCGCGTCCAATAGCGGCAGAACTGCGTGGGGGAGATTTGGCGGCCGAGCACCTCTGATCCCCGTATCCCCCGGAAGGGCCCACCTTGTTGGATGCCGATCAGCCGGCGGACGGGAACTTAATGCAGCCAGATTCTCATGGCAATCTGGAGCAGAATATTAACTTGAATCCCGGCGGCGATGTCGTCCCAGAAAACGCCCCATCCCGCGGGCAATTTTTCCAATTGACGACAGGGCGGCAGTTTCATCGTGTCGGTAAGTCGGAAAAGCAGATAAACCACCGCGGCGGCGATCCATGCACCCCACGGATGTCCCACACACCGGGCGGGTATGGGCAGAAAAAGTGTAGCCGTCAGGTAGCCGGCATATTCATCCAGCACCACCTGTCCCGGATCTTTCTTTCCGAAGTACTTTTCCGCCCACAGGCCGAGATAGACGGTAAAAAATCCCGCCGCGAAAATAATGGCCAGTGATATGCCGAGGCGTGCCGCCGGCAAAACATCGCCCCAGAGCAGCAGCCACCAGATCAGCGCCGGTCCGCACGAGCCCCAGCTGCCCGGTGCCGGTTTAAGCAGGCCGAGGCCGCCGCCGGTGATGATCCATTTTTTCAGGTTGTCGTTCAGTTCAAGTCCGCCTTCACTGCCGCTGCAATTGAAAAACTCCTGGCTTCCCCATCATCGGATCAGTCGCCGCGCCATAGAAATATATTGCCAAGCTGAAAGCACCGTCACCGCCAGTGTAAGCCAGATGGCCAGATCGCGCGTATAGAGAAACCATTTTAATACGTCCGCCGGCAGTTCCCACGCCAGCAACTGACACACGATCACCCCAATGACCGCCGAGCACTGTAAAACCATCTTCACCTTGCCCGCCCACTGCGCCCGAAAATCAATTCCCTGCCCCTCTGCCAGCGATCGGATCCCCGTCACCAGAAATTCCCGCGCGATGAGCACCACCGCCATCCATGCGGTGATCCCCGTCGGCGAAAAACTCAGTACGCTGAGATGCGGCGGCATGGGCCAGGCATTCCATCCCGGTACCGAAAAAAAGACAAATGCGCCGCAAATTAATATCTTATCCGCAAACGGGTCTACCACTCGCCCGAAAACGCTTTCCGCCTTCCACGCACGGGCCAGATAGCCGTCGAGAATGTCGCTGGCGACCGCTATGGCGAACAGGACCAGCGCCACGGCGATCCACACGGTTACGGCATGGTAGGGCGGTGCCAGATTAATCACGATAAAAAAGAAGGCCGTCACCACCAACCGCCCGATGGTGATCAGGTTGGGGATTTGCCGATGAGGGGCCGCGGAGGACGGAGATTCAGTCGGCACGTCTCACCTCCGCTCGTTCAACGGTCGCCCAATATGGGCAGGGGTGTGCTGGGGGTCGCGCCGGTCCTGAGCGTTTTGATACGCCGCCCCAGAAGATCGTAACCCGAAAATTCCTCAACCTTCACCTGCACCAGTTCACCCGGTACCGCGTCGATCTTCTCGAGGATCACCTCGCCGTCAATATCCGGTGCCTGGCCATCATAACGTCCAATCGCCATCCGCTGCCCGCGATCAACGCGGTCCACGAGCACCGTCAGCTTTTCGCCCACCAGCGCCTCATTCTTCATCAGCACATTCGCCCGCTGCGCCAACATTAATTCTTCGCGTCGCGCCGCCATCACGTCAGCAGGAACTGCCTGCGATTCCCACAGCCGACCGGCCGGAGTGCCCGGTTCCGGCGAGTATTCAAAGACCCCCAGACAGTCAAACCCGAATTCATCTACAAATTTTACGAGCTCGGCATGTTGCTCATCCGTTTCACCCGGAAAGCCGGTAATGAGCGTGGTACGGATGGAGATGTTCGGTATCCAGCGTCGCAACTTGTCCAGCAGCTTTTCAATCTGCTTGCGCGTCACCTTCCGTCGCATCGCGTGGAGGATGTCATCATTAATATGCTGCAGCGGCATATCGATGTACTTCACCACGTGCTCCGCGTCGCGGATCGCCTTGATCATCTCGTCCGTAAAACAGCTTGGATACGCATACATCAGCCGGATCCATCCGGCGCCAACTTGTTGATCCAGCGTTCTGAGGAGCCCGGAGAGCCCCTCGCCCGGCCCATCGTAGCCGATGTCCGTTCCATAACTGGTGGTATCCTGTCCGATCAGATTGAGTTCAAATGCACCATCGGCGACCAATTCGCGAGCCTCGGTCAAAATTGCATCCAGCGGCTTGGAACGCATTCGGCCTCGAATGGAGGGAATGGTGCAGAATGTGCATCCTTGATTGCACCCTTCGGATATCCGCAAATACGCATAGTGGCGTGGCGTAAGCCGCAGGCGTGAATCATCGGCTTCGAAATACCCTTTCCGGCTTCGATCATGTTTGGAAATGAATTGTGTCACCGGGTGAAAATTCCCCATATCCGGCGTTTGCTCGTCCCGCTTAGCCCCGCGAACGGCGGCCACAATATTTTCCCGATCAAACACGCCCACCAAGGCGTCAACATCCGGCACTTCATCGAGTAATTTTGCGCGCTGCCGCTGGACCAGGCATCCTGCCACCACCACTCGCTTTTGCCGCCCTTTTTTCTGAGCCTTGGCTTTGAGTTGCAGGGCCTCGTTGATGACGTCAAGGGCCTCGGTTTTACTCGCCTCGAGAAATCCGCAGGTGTTGATGACAATCGTATCTGCCTGATCATGGTCGGCGGTAATGGCAAACCCGTCCGCCGCCAGCAATCCCAGCATCCGCTCGCTGTCGATGAGATTCTTGGGGCACCCCAGTGAAACAAATGCAACTGTCGGCTCCGCAACAGGTTGCGCACGGTTTTTTCGACCTTTACCCGGACCGGCCACTGTTCATCCTCAGGTTCCACACGCGGGATCGCCCGCTCCGATTGCCACGGCACACCTTTCCCGCATGCCGTTACGTTAGCAGAGTAAGGCCTGCAAAGCCAGTGAACCCTGCGCGGCTGGACATTTTCCTCCCCGTGTCAGTCGGTCGAGAAAATGATCATATTCGCGAATCCGGTGGAATTTACTTGACTTTTATGGGCGACGAATTATTCTTTTAATTGGTGTGCAGGCGAGAGCAAGTTCTGCCCTACCTAAACTTGGCTTCCAATTACCCCTGTTAAGGCGGAGGTTGTAGTTTGCGCTTTCGGTGGCAGGTGCGGTGGGTTCTCGTTTGAAAGTTAATGATTACATCGCCCCGATGGGCGGTACATGTTTTTGGGGAGTAATTCTTATGATTCGCAATTTCGCAAATGGTATTTCCAATACGTCCAGTTCGTGGTCTTTTGCGCCGACGGCGGCGCTAACCGCTGCGGCTCTGATGCCACTGGTGGCGGCGGCCGGGGCGCAGGCGACGGTAGTAGCCCAGCCGAGCAGCTCGTCCTATTACGTTTATGCCGTTAACAATAACACCGGTTCCGCCCAGACGCAGTTTCAAATTGTTCTTGAAAACAATGAGACCGCTAGTAATGGTTACGGCCTCTCTTCGTCCGGCTATGTAAATTCTTTCTCATCCCCCAGCACCTCGGCGGGCTACACCGCCGGCCCACCGGCCGTGACCGATATCGCCTACACCTCCTCCAATGGTTCCACCATCGCCAGCGGAGCACAGGCGCTATTCGGGTACACCTATGTCGGCTCCGATGTGGTAGCATTCGGCTCAACCATCTCGAACCCCACCTACGTTTCTACCGGCGCCTACGTCCCGGTGCTCAGCTTCAGTTGGGGCGGTCATATAACCACCAACTCGACCGCACTTCCTGTTGCCACGATCTCGTACATGTATAAGTCCCCCATTGCCGACGCTGCCGCACTCGGCAGTGACCCTTACGCAATTATCACCGCGACGGTCGCCGATGCCTCCGACCCATCATTGACCACCACGGAATATTACGAGGCGCCCTATACGACCGGTCAAACCTATATAGCGGCAATCTCAAACAACACCGGCAATACGGAAATCATCTCTAACGCCCGTTTCTTTTTGTCGGACACCATGATACCCCTCGATCAACTCAACGCACTCCCCTCCAATGATTTCACGGCGGCGCCATCATTGGACGGAACCTACCAGCCCAATTCTTCTCAATCCCTGACCCAGACACCGGAACCGGCATCCTTGGCGATGCTCGGTGTCGCTGCCGCAGGAATGTTGCTGCTCCGACGTCGGCGGGGTGCGTGAAATTCAGCCGCACGACACTGGCCAAACCTGGCCGCGTGAATTATTTTTTCAGAGGCTCCCGGAACTGATCTGGGAGCCTCTGTTTTGCTCAGTGGACTGGAGCCTGCCGATGATTCGCAAAGCCTTTGTTATGGAACTCAATCCCGGTAAGGCGGCTGAGTATAAACGCCGTCATGATAAGATATGGCCTGAACTCTCCGCCTTGCTTAAATCCCACGGAGTCCATAGCTATTCCATTTATCTCTGCCCGCACACGCACCAGCTTTTTGCCTACGCGGAAATTGAAAGTGAAGAACGCTGGAATGCCATCGCTCAAGCTCCCATCTGCCGAAAGTGGTGGGTTTACATGGCGGACATCATGGCGACGAACTCGGACAGCAGCCCCAGAACGATGGACTTGACGGAGATGTTTCACATGGCGTAATCCGGCGGCGGATTCGTCAGGATGGCGAGCTTTTCACTTTGCCGCTGCGCTTGACATTCCGGCCATGAAAAGCGAATATGAGGAATTCCTTGGGGGTGCGGAAGGCATGCACCGCGGGGAGGAAAAATACGGGCTTGTAGCTCAGTTGGTTAGAGCGCGTCACTGATAATGACGAGGTCAATGGTTCGAATCCATTCAGGCCCATCCCGCCAAAATTTGATGCCGCTGCGAAAGCGGCCACTGAGGCTGAAATCCGCGACTGGACGTGGTTTTCGCTTGTCACGGGGTTCGTGCCTGATCACGCCTGATTACGTCTGATCAGCTCTGAGTGCTTCGCTTTTGGCTTCGCTTTTTTCGGCTCCCTGCGAGCCGCCGTCGGCGGCGCGGCGCAGGTAGCTCTCGTCGCTCGCCAGCAAATAGTGCTCCTGCGCGACCCGCTCGGTGTGGCCGACCCACTGCCGCACGACATGGGCCGGGTAGTCGCGCCTCAGCTCCGCATCCCGCGTCGCTCGCATGTTCGCCCAGGGCTTGGGCCAGAGCGCGACGCCGGCACGGGTTGCGATCCGGCCGAGCTGAGTTCGCAGATTGGACGCGCTCGACCGGTAGCGCGTGATGACAAAATCGGTCGCGGCCGGCTGCATGAGGGAAAACAGCTCTTCGAGCGGTCCGCGCAGCTCTGGAAAAAGCGGGATCACGCGGAACGCGGCGCCTTGCGCCTCGGTTTTGGGGCTTGGGACGCGGATGGTCGCGGGGCGACCCGCGTCGCCCCAGTCGATGTGCGCCCACGTGAGCGCCAGCGGCTCGGACGGCACGCGCAACGCCCCCCAACGCCCGAGCGCGATGAGCACACGCCACTGGGCGTCCGGAGCGGCCTCCATGAGCCGCAGGCACTCCCCGCCCGGGACGAGGAAGGCCCGATCCGGCGAGCCGCGGACGGTCACGGGGAGAGCGGCGAATGGGTTCTGCGTAATGAGCTTTTGACGTACGGCGCATGCCCAGAGGTCGCGGGCGACGCCGCAGCGCCGACGCACCGTCGCCTCGCGCAGGCCGGATTGGCGGAGAAAATCGCGGTAGCGCTCCGCGGCGGTTTCGTCGACGGCACGCAGATCGCACTCGCGGCCGAAATGAGCAAGGAGGGTCTTTAGGGCTGTCTGGTACGCGGCGCGGGTTGAGGGCTTGAGCTGGCGGCGGCTGAAGATGTCTTGCGCGAAGTCGGCGAGTGTGGTGACTGCCGGTGCGTCCGCGAGCGAGCAGCGACGGAGGCGATCTGCGAACTGTTTTCCGACCTGGCTTACCCAAGCGGCGCACCGTGGCGGCATGGGAAGGCCGAGGCGCTGGGTGGAGATGATTTCCTCGACAAGGGAGCGAATCTGCTCGCCGTCGCGGCGCGAACACTTGCCGAGCCGGAGCGTGCGCTTGCGGCCGTCAGAGGCAATGAACGAAATCCAGTAGCGCCCGCCAGGGCGCCGAACCAGCGAGGCGATGCGACACCTCCAGCGAAAAGATTTGAAATCTCAAATTTGAAATTTGAAATCTCAACCTACAGACCATCCACCAGCGCCTGCAGATCGGCGAGCCGATACATCGGCCGCGACGAGAGACGCACAGGGCGCAGCTTACCGGCCCGGCGCAGGCGGTCAAGCGTGGCCGGGCTTACGCCGAGATGGTGAGCCGCCCGGATCCGGTCGAGCA
>DAHWIP010000036.1:0-10922 GCA_027344975.1 Phycisphaerae bacterium | reverse complement strand
CCAAGGCGCGGTGCATCCATCGGGTATCGTCATCCGACGTCATGACCGAGATTGGCTCGCCGGCGCTCATGATCTTTCCCATTCTCTTCCGGTAGTGCTGCATGATCTCGCCGGTTTCACGTCATGACTCCAGCAGCGACCGGCCCGTCATTTCCCGCGGTACCTCGAGCCCCATCAGCGCCAGCAGCGTCGGGGCCACGTCGCAGAGCGCGCCGCCGGTACGCAGCTTACGGCCTTTGAATCGATCATCCACCACGATGAGTTCAACGTCATAAGTGGTGTGGCTGGTGTGGGGACAATTATTTTGCGGATCCCACATCTGTTCACAGTTTCCATGATCGGCCGTCACAATCACCGACCCACCCATCTGCCTAACTTTGTCCACCAACTTGCCGACATCCTGATCCACCGTCTCAACCGCCTTGATCGCCGCCTGAAGATTGCCGGTATGCCCCACCATATCTCCGTTGGCAAAATTGACGACAAACAGGTCGTACCGACGACTTTCCAGCGCCTTGAGAATAATATCCGTTACCTCGGCCGCACTCATCTCCGGCTTCTGATCATAGGTGGAAACTTTGGGGCTCGGGGCCATCGACCGGTCTTCCTGCGGAAACGGAGGCTCGCGATAATCGTTGAAGAAGAACGTGACGTGTGGAAATTTTTCCGTCTCCGCCGAGCGGAATTGGGTCAGCCCGCATTCGCTGATATACATGCCGAGAATTTCATGCATTTTTTCAGGCTTGCCAAAAATGACCTTGACCGGCAGGCCTTCCTCATAGGCCGTCATGGTGGCGTAATAGAGATTCTTCGGCTTTATGGCACGCTGAAAACCGCCGTTGGGTTGGGCGGCAAATGCCGGATCATCCAGCACAAAGGCTTTGGTGATCTCGCGTGGGCGATCACCGCGATAATTGAAAAATATTATCGCATCGTTATCACCCACCTTGAATGCGTTGCCGATGACCGACGGGGTGACAAATTCATCTCCATGCCGGGAGGGCTCGGTGGGATGGGCGTAATAATGTTCCATCGCCTCACGGGCGGTGGGATAACCGTCCCCTTTGCCGGCCGTGAGCAGATCGTACGCCTTCTGCACGCGGTCCCATCGATTATCGCGATCCATGGCGTAATACCGGCCGACGATGCTGGCGATACGCCCCACCCCGATTTCCGCCATTTTCTTTTCCAGTTCCGCCAGATAGCGGATACCGCCCTGAGGCGAGGTGTCGCGCCCGTCGGTAATGGCGTGGACGGCAACGCGATCGGATGGAAATTTGAGCCGGGCAGCGAGTTCCAAGATCGCATAGGCGTGCTCCTGGTCACTGTGAACCCGGCCGTCGGAGCATAAACCGAGAATATGCACGCGGGAACCATGTTTTTGGGCATGCTCAAAAGCGCCCACCAGTATTTTATTTTCAAAAAAACTTCCATCGCGTATCCGACGCGTGATACGCATCGTCTCCTGATCCACTATGCGCCCGGCGCCGATATTCTGATGGCCCACTTCACTGTTTCCCATCACACCCGCCGGCAGGCCGACCCATTCACCCGAAGTGTGGATCAGCACGTGCGGATACTCCGCCATCAGGGCATCATCCACAGGATGCCGGGCCAGATGAACCGCATTGTAGGAATTCATCTCCGGATGCGGGTTGCTGCCCCATCCGTCGCGGACGATCAACATCACCGGTCGTCGCAATTTGTTCTTATCGACATTTGCCATGGGTCGTCATGCTCCAGAGAAACAGTCTTTGGGTATCACCTACTGGCCCAATCCGGCCGCCATCGGCCGCCAGGCGTGATGGCACGTATCATTGCCAACCGCCGCCGTGGCGGTAGGCTAACCGGTATGAAAATCTCAACCGGCCCGAACTCTGTTATACCCGTTTGGTACGCCGTTGCCACACTTTTCCTGTCGGTCGTATTCACCATTCCCTCGGCCCGCGCTGCAACGGCGATTCGCGCTGCGGTGATTCCGCGGCATCCGCAGATAAACTCCTGGGCCGCGCTGATTATGCATGGGCTGCCGGTAGCACCGCATCCCTACCGACTCCAAATTCGCAGCCGTAATGGCGGCCCGATCAGCGAAGTGACGGTAGGCAATCAGCGCCCCGTTCTGGTACCGATCGCATTTATCACTGCGGTCAACCACCGACATGCGAAGCTTCAATATCGTCTGCTCCGCCAAGGAATCGCATCCAAACCCTGGAAGTCACTGCGGGTAACGCTTCATCGACGCCTGCCAGGCTCAACGGCAGAAACTTTTCTCATGGTGACATCACACCGGAAGTCGCACCTCTATCGCTCGGGCGATGATTATTTTCTGCCCATGGGTGCAGCCGCCCTGATGCATACCCCACCCACCGCCGTCGCCGCATTCAGCGGCTGTGTGCTCTCCGCCCATATGCCGGATCAGACTGACCGCAGGCTGATCAGCCATGTGCTGCCGACCGGCATCCCGATCTTCCGGCCTGGTGTGTCCCCACCGCCGCCGATTGATGGAATCGCATGGAAAACAGTCATACTGCCGACGAATAAACACGCTTCAGGCTGGGAACTTGCGATCCCAGAACCGCCGCCCTTCAGGCCGATCGTCTCCCCCCTCCGCCGGCTGCGACTCCCACCACCGACCTTGCCAGCGCTCTGGCCCGTCGTCGTAATTGCCTGCGGTTCGCTCTCCGTGGTCATTATGATTTTGGTGTGGAGTGCCGCCGGGCGGTACCACGCCGTCATCCGCGTCTCGGCGATGTTGACTGCCGGGCTGCTTACCGGGATCGCGGGGGCGATCTGGATCAGCCGTGCCCCTCCGCTGGATACCATTGAATATCACTGGCGGCAGTCGACCGGCGAACATTCCGGCTATCTGGTGCGCTGGCGCATCTATCGGGCGCTAGCCCGCGAACGCGTTGATGTGAAGGATGATTCGGCATTGCCGGTGGCGTGGAGTGCGCAAAGCTGGAGGCACCTCCGCGCGGTCGTGCGATTTTCAACATCCGAGTCGGTGCCGAACCGCATCGAGGTCATTCTGCCCAAAGGAGCGGCGGCGGTGATTCGCAGTGAATATTTCTATTCTCATCAGGATAAAGCGGACGCCCCGCGCGATTGGTATTATTTTATCCATGGACAACTGGAGCGCCATGGGCACACGATCGGCCTCGACGGGTGGATGGCACGGCAGCCGAAGACAACGGCGGCATCCATCCGGGCCTGGCTTATCATCGGCCGACAGGGTTATTTACATTGGCGTTTGACGACCTATCCCCATTTTGAGATCGAGGCACTTCCCGGCGGCTTACCCCATCGGTTATCGAATGCAAGTGGCGATCAGTCAGGTCTTGTTGGCGGCGGCGAAGCGGGAGTGCGCGGCCGATAAATGGCCAGAAACATTCCCGTAAGAAGAATCGCTGAACCGACGAGAAACCAGATTCCCGGCAGTCGCTCTTTTATCATGGCTTCCCACACCAGCGTCAGAGGCAAGGCAGCATTACCGAAGGTAGCCACCCGTGACGGAGGCTGGCGGGCATTGCACCAGTTGTAAAGAAAAAATACGCCGACGGCCACAAAAAAAATGAGATATCCCAGCCCCAACCACGATTCGAGCGTAATATGCGAAACGTTCACCTGCTGCGACTTGATCAGCAGCAGCGGAATACTGACCAGCGCCCCGCATAGAAATATCCAGAATTGTGCGGCGAGGCTGCCGTAATGTTGATTGAGCCTGCGAGAAAAAACCAGATAGCCGGACCACGTGGCCGCTGCCCCGAGCAGAAGCAGATCGCCAGTTAAAAATGACTTTCGAAGAAAGAGTCCGGAATCCAGCAGAATAACAATCACACCGACCACGGCGAGTACCGCGCCCGTAATCGCCCGCCAACTCCAGCGTTCGATATGGATCAGGCATGAGAGGACGGTAACAATTACGGGCGTGGTGCTGTAAAGCATCGCCGCGTGCGAAGGGTTGGCCATGGCAACCCCGCCCCAGAAGAACGCCTGATTCACCGGCACGCATACAATTCCGAGGATCACGATAAGAGGCCAATCGGCTTTTACTGGCAGAAGAAACTTTCTGCTCGCCAGTAAAACCAGCCCGATCGTCAGCGCGGCGAGCAGAAATCGCATCACACCCCCGATGATGGGCGGAATGCTGGCCACAGCGCACCCCACAGCAATTGGAGTCCAAGAAGCCAAAAACGTCATCAGCAGGAGGGCGGAAAGGTCCAAGCCCCCCAAACGCTGTTGCCCACTTAAATCCTGCCTGATTGCCGATGATTCGACGACATCCGACATGGATATTACCCACCTCAATACCAAAACCTGTTAACCGATGAAATTCTACTTGAAAACTCGTCCGCCGGGGTTTGGCAAATATACGTTACAGGCCGACCGGCGGCGCGGCTGGGATGCGAACGGTTGGTGGTTGTCATCCATACCGCCGCACGCCATACCTCTAGGAGAAACAGGCATCGATTGCCCACCTGAGCCGGTTCGCACCATCGTAACTCAGCCAAGTGGAGGCGATGAAGATGAATCGGAAACACCGCATTATCCATAGGTCTCGGAAACGCCCATATACGTCGGCAGGTCGCCCGGCGATCTGCATTGCGACTGCGCTGGTGGCGTTTTTTTCATTGACCGCAACCGCCGCGAATCACGGAAGGCTTACGGCGGGGCAGCAAAAATCAGCCGTGGATCGCAAGCGCAATTCGCGGTGATCTGGCCCTCGGCCTCGCAGCCGTACTGAAGGAAAAACGATTCTCGCCCATTGAAAAGCATGCGATTGGCAAATTACTCTTTGAACTGGCGCAGGAGTCTTGAACCGGGACGGGGCGGCTGAAAGCTGATCGGTTAAAATTCGAGTATGACGCAGCCGCCGAGTCCGGAGATCACCGTTCTGATGCCCGCATACAACGCGCAGCAATACCTGCGGCCGGCGGTGGAATCCATCCTGAATCAGAGCTTTTCCGATTTCGAATTTATTGTCATTGACGACGGTTCAACTGATGACACCGCCCGGATCATTGCGAGTTATGCCGATCCGCGGATACGGTTCTATCAGCAGGCCAATGAGGGACTTTCGCGCACGCTGAACCGAGGCATCAGTCTGGCACACGGAACATATATCGCACGGCAGGATGCTGACGATGTGTCGATGCCGCAGCGGTTTACCGCCCAGATTGAATTTATGAAGCGCCATGCGGATATTGCCATGGTCGGCACTGCGGCGGAGATATGGGTGGAGGACCGGCCCGGCGGACGCTACCACCACCATCCATGCGACCCGGCACAACTGGCGTTTGCGATGCTCTTTGACAATTATTTTGTACACAGTTCCGTCATGATTCGCCGGGCGGTGCTGGACGATATTGGCGGCTATTCGGCTGAAAAATCTCGCCAACCCGAGGATTTTGAATTATGGTCGCGGATATCACGAAAATACCCGGTCGCCAATCTTCCGGAAGTGCTGCAAATCTACCGCGAGCGAGGCGGGAGCATCTGCCGCACCGACAATTTTCAGGCCAGCTGCACCCGCATCGCCGCCGAAAATATCGCACTCGCACTGGGTCTTCAGGAACCGGCGCCCATTCATCTGACGCTGGCAAGCTACATGCGAGGTCAGCGACCACAGGATCGAGCCATTCCGCTCAATGAGCTTAAAACACTTCTGACCGAAGCTGCCCATGCCATTTCCCGGCGCTTTGCTCCATCCGCGACTGAGGTCGGCACGGCGCTGGCACAGCGGATGGAGATACTGGAGCACCAATACAGGCGTTTTCATCCGAGCTATCGACTCGCGGCGTTTCTACGTCGTCGGATCAGCGGCGCCGTGGGATGGCTTGGCAGGTGAAAGGTTTTGTCATATCTCGCCCAGATGGTTCGTTGCGGCCGCGGCCCTGATACGATCCACCGCTCTTCACCTTTGAAGGCGATGTTTGATACGGGAGGAGAGCTTGGGTACCGGCTCGGGCAGCGGTCCGAAGAAGCGTTCCCAGTGATGGCGAAGATTTTCACGGTGCCGTGCCAGCGCTCCGTCCAATGCGCCCGGAGTAAGCCTGAATCGCTTTTCCAATCGGTGTGCGAGCCTTTCGAGCAGTCGTTGCAAGGTTTCGTATTTTACCGGCGGGGTCCCCGGATTTTGTCCCCGCAACAGCGCAGCCAAGGTTCGGTGTGCCGGCCTGATCCACCAGCTTCCGGCCGCTCGAGCGATATTTTCACTGGCGAGCCGGACGCCATTGGCATCAAAATTTTCGGTGCGGCAGATGCTGCCCGGACGTACACGGTAGGCCGCCAGAACATCCGGCAGATTCGCCACGGCATGGCGCCGACCGATGCGAGACCATAACTCAAAATCCTCATGTCGGCGCAACTGATCAAGCGTAAAACCACCCACCCGCGAGATGATCGTGCTGCGCACCATCACGGTGCTGTTAACAAGATAGTTTTCAAAGAGCATGTCGAACGCAAGTTGAGCCGGGTCGCAGGCGTGCCGCAAATATCGCCCAGTCGGCGTCGAATCTTCCCATATCTCAGCCGCCGCCCCGACCAGCGCCACCTCGGGGTGATCCTGCAGGAAAGTGAGTTGCTTTTCCAAACGTTGGGGCAGGGCGAGATCATCCGCATCCAGAAAGGCAAAATAGGTTCCCTGAGCCGATTCCATTGCCCGGTTTCGGGCCGCGGCGACCCCGGCATTGCCCTGGCGGATCAGATCAATGCGCGGATCGTCGATGGCTTGAACTTTTTCCGCCGTGTTGTCGGTTGATCCGTCATCCACCACGATCATTTCAAAAAACGGGTACGTCTGATCCAATACCGATTCAATGGTATCGGCAATATACGCTCCCGCGTTGTATGCCGGCGTAATGATGCTTACCAATGGATTTAGATTATCTGCCATTGCCTCGATACCACCGCCCATCCACACCACACAGGCGACCCGCAGCGCCACCCGCGAAATCCCTCAGCAACCCGCCATTTAATCCGCTTCCAGAGTCCGCCATTGCGGCGGAAGCAGATCGACGGTGTTGGAGGTTGCACCGGAGAACCAACGATTCGGTGCCACGACTATTTTAGCACGGTCGGGATTCAGCCACGCCCCCCACCAGGAAAAACTGCTGTTGGCCAAAATGTGGTGCCTGCAGGCAGACATCAACCGCAAGTCGGCGGCTGGTTGATCAGGAGTGTTGATGTCAACGATGGTGAGCGGAGCCCGGGGATGAAAATGATCCCGTACCCAGCCGGGATCGTCGGAAAAGATGAACAGCGCCGCATCTGGAACACTGTCCAGAACTGCATCGACGGCGTTATGGTAGTATTTCATGGACGGCACGCCATGATATTCGGCGGTGTGCTTTTCAGAGACGTAATCACCACGTCGAAAATGGACGGAGACTGCAGGAACGGATTGGATTTTCTCCAGCATGATCGCGTTGGGTTTGTCGGGCGAGCTGGCAAATTCAAGATCACTGCGAATCTGCCCCTCAACCGATTTGAAGTATTTTTCGGTCTGCCAATATCCAATCAGATGGATGGATGATCGGGAATCGAGCTTTTCAATATCGGGGTCATATTCAAAATGCTTTTCCCTCACGATCTGCCGGGGATTGAGCCAACGGGCCAACGGATTGCGCCGCCGTCCGTCCGGATGCGATGCAATCCGCAGCGTCGAGGGGAAGCGGAACGCGTGGAGCTCAAATCGACGTTTTTGATCCAGCTTCAGAGCACTGACATCAAATTCCACCTGCGCTCCAAGTCGCAGCCCCAGCGCCCGGGCTGCGGCGTACTGAAAAAGTTGATTTCCCAACCCACCCTGCAGGCGTGAGATGACTTTCACACTTCGGCTCCCGTTTCCGACTTCTGCGCGAGGATGCCGCCGAGCATCGGCGTCGACGCGACCGCGAAAAGATCATCCCCATGTGCCAGCCAATTGGCCATTGGATAATGTCCCGCCTCCCGGAGATATCGCACCAAAGGATGGTCACGCATATCTCCGCTGAGCTGCTCCAATCGCGATGCCGCCTCCGTCATCTGTTCAAACAGAGATTCAAATGTTCTGCCGACCACCTCGCACCGCTTGACGGTGAGCCCGGCGGCCTCGCAGGCAGCCTGGTACCAATGAGGCGAAGGATTGTGTAGATGCAGTTGGCCCGCCTGATTCGGCCGTGTCGGAGCGGGAGTCATGCCAAGCCATCCACCGGGGCGAAGCAGACTCGCCATTGCTTTTAACGCGCCCAGGGGATCTATTGAGTTTTCAATCACCCCCACCGCTAATACCGCATCGACGGATGCGGCACCTTTCTTTGCCGCTACTGACGCCACGTCCGACGCACTGCCGCTCATATCAATACGTTCTACCCGACGACCGGTCACCTGCGGAATTTCCACCACACCGGGCGAAAAAATGATGATTTCAGCATCGGCCGGAATATTTTCGCACACCTGCCCCAGCCACCTGGCGATGCTGTCAACCCGTTTACGCTCGCTGCGGGCCACTTCATCGGATAGCGCGTCGCCGGGCACCTTCAAGCTGCTGATTTCCGGATTGGGGTATTTCAGGCGATAGGATTCATGGGTCCACATCTCGGACGCCCGCGGGGATGGCTCGCGCACCTTCCGAGCCGCAACCGTGAGATCAGGCAGCGGCTCATTATGCGGATAATTCATATGCAACGGATTGGGACTGCGATAGGTCCACTGGGTGTAGGCAAGCGTGACCTCAAAGCCGTACTGCTCCAGCAGGCGAATCAGCCTTAATGGCGTGAGGCCGTTGCGATGATATTCTCCGGCGGTAAATTGACTGCCGAAAATGTGCCGATAGTAAATCTCTGTCCGCGAATCGTCATTTAAGGCCAGGATTCGGCGTATGCAGGCATCGAAATCGGGCACTTCTAAAAATACGGTTCCGCCCATCTTCAGGAGTTTATTCCATGTGCGAAGCGTCCGATCCAGATCGAGAATGCTGATGTGTTCAAACACGTGATGGAGACGGATTTCAGCAAGAGAATCCGGTTCATAAAGCGTGTCGAGTGTTTCCGCGCGGGCAAACTTTTCCACGGTCGTCTGAACATAATCCGCACGGTGAATATTTGGATATGCGTCGATGTTGTCATACCCGGTGCGGATATTCTGCCCCGCTCCCACATGCGCCCGGATGCCATCGATGGGCGGTGGAAGAAACTTCGCACGGGGATCGACATTCTGCTGGAAGCACCTTTTCGCGGTTCTGGGGTCCGGAATGTAAAACTGTAGATTGTCGGGCGGAATATCCGAGCCGAAATTTTTTCGTGACTTTTTATAGTGTACCTTTGCCAACTCGGCGTCTCCAGTTAGACCTGATGCTTCGAATCCCCGCGATGCGCTATAGGGCATCGATTCTACAGCGCCATGATCGGCGGGGCGTAGGTCGGATATAAAAATCCCGCCCCATGATCCCGATGTGGGCGAACCAATCGAGTGGACGGCAGAACGGAAAAACTTGCCGCATCACCTCGAAAATAGAGCGACGAATCCCCGGCGCTCAACCCGACATGGAGTGAATATACTCCCCCCGCCAGTGGAAGGTTGAAATCGGCAACGAATCGGTGTGGTCCTGGCCTGACCGCTGTCGGCGGCGACCATAAAGTGCTGATGGCAACACCGTCCGGTGTCGCCAGACCGACGCCCGCCACTAAATTATCAGTTGACTCGAGAACCTGAAAATCAAATTCCGCGCGCCAAGTTTCTCCCACATCGAATTTGACTCGCGGCGAGCCCGACTCATCCAAGACGGAAAGCCGCACACCTACGGCAGCGGAGGGTTCCTGGGGCGCTGGCAACTCGACCACCGGCTCCGGCTCGTGGAGCTTTTCTTCCGCCAGCGAAACCTTTGCCGCATATTCGCCGGTAATTTCCTCCGAAGTGCCCATCATCGTGCAGCGACCGTGCTCCAGCAGCAGGGCACGACTGCAGAGTTTATTAACCGATGAGAGGCCGTGACTTACAAACAGGATGGTCCGCCCCTCATCACGCGCCTTGGCCATGCGTTCCATGCACCGCCGTTGAAAGGCCAGATCCCCGACGGCAAGCACCTCATCGACAAGCATGATTTCCGGGTCAAGATGCGCCGAAACCGCAAACGCCAGCCGCGTATACATGCCGCTGGAATAATGCTTTACCGGCGTTTCGATGAATTCCTCCACGCCGGAAAACGCGACAATTTCATCAAACTTGCGGGCGACTTCCGCCCGCGACATACCGATGATGGCGCCGTTAAGAAAGATGTTTTCCCGCCCGGTGAGTTGCGGATGAAAGCCCGTACCGACCTCCAAAAGTGTCGCGATACGACCATGAAGGGTTGCCCGCCCCTCCGTCGGTCGAGTAATCCGGCTTAAGATTTTCAGCAAGGTGCTTTTGCCGGAACCGTTGGCTCCGATGATCCCGACGACTTCCCCACGCTTGATTTCAAAGGACACATTGCGCAGTGCCCAGAATGTCTCGGATCCACCGAGGTGACGATGGGCCGTGTTGCCCCCCAACGCCAACCATCGGCCGATGGTGTCGCGCAGGGTTGTCGGCCCACCGGCGGCGCCGCGTTGGTACCGTTTTCCCAGATTATCCGCGAGGATTACCGTCTCGGACAAGATTCCAGCTCCATATCTGCCCCCAAGACGGAGCAGCAAAAAAGGTCAGACAAAATCGGCAAATAAGTCCGCCTGTTTCTTGTAAAAATAGGCGCTTGATACCAGAAGCACCAAAACCCCCACCAAAGACAGCACGGACGGCAGAGGAATAGGCGGCGCCATTCCGAGGATAATCCATCGCGAAAATTCTACAATCACGGCCACCGGATTGAGAGTGTAGATGAAGTACAACCAGTGTGGAGCGCTGGCTCGGACCAGCGAAAGCGGATAGGCGATCGGCGTTAAAAACAACCACACCTGAATAAT
>DAHWIP010000363.1:0-213 GCA_027344975.1 Phycisphaerae bacterium | reverse complement strand
GCCGGCGCCGGCGGCGGCGGGCGCCCCCTCCGGCCTCCCCGGCTCCGGGCCCTCCAGCCCCGCCAGCACCAAGTCCAGCTCCAGCACCAAGTCCAGCTCCAGCACCAAGTCCAGCTCCGGCACCAAGTCCGGCAGCCCCGGCACCAAGTCCGGCCTCTCCGGCTCCTCCGGCTACGCCAGCTCCCCCGCCGCCGGCCCGGACCCAGCGCCCGA
>DAHWIP010000362.1:0-508 GCA_027344975.1 Phycisphaerae bacterium | reverse complement strand
AAAGCCGCGTTTGAGCAGGAAATGATGAAAATGGCCCGAGTCGGGCGAAAAGACCGGGCGATGATTGAGCTTTCTGCGAACAATGGCCAGAAACGTGTCCAGAATGGGCAGACCAAAAATAACCAGCGACCCCAGGAACCAGCGGAATATGCCGTCATTTCCGAACATGATAATCATGGCCCCGCAAACATATCCCAGGAACATGCTGCCGGTATCGCCCATGAAGATGCTGGCCGGGTTGAAATTATATGGCAGGAAACCAAGCACCGCCCCCAGCAGCGCCAGGCTCAGGGTAATGCGGGTGGGATTCATGGAGGCCACGCCGGCCGAAGGCACACCCGTGCAGGCCAGATACAAAGCCAGCGCCAGATAACCAACGGCCATGATGCTGGTAACCCCGGAGCACAAACCGTCAAGACCATCGAGCAGATTCATCGCATTGCTCGCGGCCATGATAATCAGCACCGCCATGACGGCGCTTAATAAGCTCGCGAAGAGCATATACATT
>DAHWIP010000361.1:0-509 GCA_027344975.1 Phycisphaerae bacterium | reverse complement strand
GTTTATTTCTCTGGCTACCAGCCGCCGCTGCAGCAGATCTTCACGCGGGCCAATGCGTACGGTATTACTTGGCGCATCAATACTGGTGACATACACCGGATATCCCAGTGCCACGCCCACGCGGCGGCGCTGACCGAGTGTGAAGTGCTGATGACCATCATGCGTGCCGACGGTTTTACCGTCATGATCCACAATCGGGCCGGGCTTGACCGATTCCGGTGAACGCCTTTTTACCAGATTGAAATATTGGTTGTCCGGCACAAAGCAGATTTCCTGCGAGTCAGGCTTGTCATGTACGGGCAAGCCGAAACGCTGCGCCATGGCTCGCACTTCGCTTTTTGGGAATTCACCGATGGGCAGCATCATGCGGGGTAATTCATCGGGCGGAACGCCAAAAAGAACATAGCTTTGATCCTTGGCATGATCAGCGGCACGCATAATGCGGGTGGCACCCGCCGCATCGCGACCGATGCGGGCATAGTGCCCGGTGGCGACAAAATCAGCTCCCA
>DAHWIP010000360.1:0-509 GCA_027344975.1 Phycisphaerae bacterium | reverse complement strand
TGATATGGCGACATCGGCCGCCGCCGCTGGGGCCTCCATGGCGGACAGCATGGCGACTGCCACCGCGCAAGTGCGGGCTGAGTTGGACGCGACGGCGGCCACCGCAGAGGAAACCGCCGCGCTCACGCGCACAGCCTTGGGGGGCGCCACTTTGGGCAGCAGCTACGTCGCCCCCAGCACGACAGGCAAGCCGCGTGCCCACGGCGCAGGCGGCCTCATGGGCGCCGTCATGACCGGCTGGATGGCGCAGATGGGCATCCAGATGCTCGCCCAGTCGGCCATGGGGCCGACAGACATCCTCGCCACGATGCGCACCATGGGTGGCGGGACCCCCGGCGAGGCCGAGCGCCTGATGGGCATGCTGGGCGTGGCGGGCATCCAGAGCAGCGCGGTCCCAGGCTTCCTCTCGGGCCTGAGCAGCAAACTGCAGGGGATGTCCACGTTTATCGGCGCGGGCGGCTTGCCCAAAGAGGCCCTGCTGGCGATGCAGAACATGGGCTACACGGGAA
>DAHWIP010000035.1:0-11103 GCA_027344975.1 Phycisphaerae bacterium | reverse complement strand
AGGGTGTGATTCCATTTCTGAAAATCGTCAACGACACAGCCCTGGCGGTGAATCAGGGAGGGAAGCGCAAGGGGGCGGTGTGTGCGTATCTGGAAATCTGGCATCTTGAGATTGAGGATTTCATCGAACTGCGCAAGAACACCGGCGACGAGCGCCGCCGCACTCACGACATGCATACCGCCGCATGGATTCCCGATCTGTTCATGAAACGCGTCGAGAGCAACGGCGACTGGACGCTTCTGAGCCCGGACGAAGCGCCCGATCTGCATGGCCTCTACGGTACCGAATTTGAAGCCCGTTACGCCCACTACGAGAACCTCGCCGCCCGCGGATTGCTTCGCCAGCACAAAACCGTCCCCGCCGTGAAATTATGGCGGCATCTGCTTTCTCATCTTTTCGAAACGGGCCATCCGTGGATTACCTTCAAGGACCCGTCGAATATCCGTTCGGCGCAGGATCATGTCGGTCGTGTGCATGGTTCCAATCTGTGCACCGAAATCCTTCTCAACACCAGCCCGGAGGAAACCGCCGTCTGCAATCTCGGGTCGATCAATCTTGCCGAGCATCTCGGCCGTGATGGGCTGGATCTGCAGCAATTGGAAT
Source organism: Phycisphaerae bacterium (assembly GCA_027344975.1). Taxonomy (GTDB): domain Bacteria; phylum Planctomycetota; class Phycisphaerae; order WQYP01; family WQYP01; genus JAJZGD01. The sequence goes on along the minus strand of DAHWIP010000035.1, from coordinate 10,500 downwards.
CCACCGTCCGCACGGCCATGCGGATGCTGGATAACGTGATCGACATCAATTTCTACCCGACGCCGGAAGCGCGACGGTCCAATCTGCAGCATCGGCCGGTGGGGCTGGGGATCATGGGTTTTCAGGATATGCTCTTCAAACTTCGGATCAGCTACGCCGATCCGCAGGCCGTGGATCTGGCGGACCGCAGTATGGAGGCGATCAGCTTCTTTGCAATTCTTGCCTCGACCGAACTGGCGAAGGAGCGGGGAGTTTACGCCAGTTATCGGGGATCGAAATGGGATCGAGGCCTGCTGCCGATCGACACGATCGACCTGCTTGCGGCGGCGCGCGGTGGCGATCTTGATATGGACCGCTCCACCACCATGCCGTGGGAGCAGGTTCGCGAGGTGGTGCGGCGAAACGGAATGCGCAACTGCCAGATTCTCGCCATTGCCCCGACGGCCACCATTTCCAATATCGCCGGCTGCACCCAGTCGATTGAGCCGCAGTATCGGAATCTTTTTACCAAATCTAATCTCTCGGGCGAATTCACCATCGTCAATGAATATCTCATTGAAGATCTCAAGGCGCTGGGCCTGTGGGATACTGGCATGCTGGATGAAATCAAATATCACGACGGTTCGATTGCCTCGATTGAACGCATTCCGACCCACATTCGGAATCTGTATCGGACCGCGTTTGAGATCGAACCCCGGTGGATCATTGAAGCCGCCAGTCGCCGCCAGAAATGGATTGACATGGGGCAATCATTGAATCTCTATATTGATCGACCCTCCGGTGCGACGCTCCACGACATGTATGTTCTGGCGTGGCGCAAGGGGCTCAAAACGACATATTATTTACGCGGGCAGGCGGCGACCCAGATTGAAAAATCGAGTCTGGATATCAATCGGCATGGCATTCAGCCGCGGTGGATGAAAAGCCGCTCGGCGTCGGCGGAGGTGGCCATCGGCCGCAGTACCACACCCTCCGAGCCGGCGCTTGCCGCGGCAACCGCAACCCCCGCCTGCCGGGTGGATAATCCAGACTGCGAAGCGTGCCAGTAGTCCGGCGCATATATTGAACATGTATTACCTTACGTTAAGGAGAACCCCTCATGAGTTGCTGCACAGGAACCCTATCCGCGCCCCACGATCTGTCCAAGAAAATAGACGCCGGCAACAAACGGCTGCTTAATTGCACCGCCGTGGATGTCAATCAGCTCTGGCCGCTCAAATATCAGTGGGCATGGGAGCATTACATCAACGGTTGCGCCAACAACTGGCTCCCCAGCGAGGTATCCATGCAGAAGGACATCGAACTGTGGAAGTCCGATACCCTTTCGGATGCGGAGCGGCTGGTCATCAAACGTAACCTCGGGTTCTTTTCCACCGGCGAGAGTCTCGTGGGAAATAATATCGTGCTGGCCATCTTCCGGCACATCACGAATCCGGAAGCCCGCCAGTATCTGCTGCGCCAGGCGTATGAGGAGGCGGTGCACACCCATACGTTTCATTACATATGCGAATCGCTGTCGCTCGACGGTCGCGAAGTATTTAATATGTATCACGAAGTGGATTCCATCGCCGGCAAGGACGAATTTGTGATGCGCCTCACGCGCCGAGTGCTGGAACCTGATTTTACGACGGCAACGCCCGAGGGAATCGGCGAGTTTGTCAAAAATCTCGTCGGCTTTTATGTCATCATGGAGGGCATCTTCTTCTATAGCGGGTTTGTGATGATTCTCTCGCTTCACCGCCGCAATCTGATGACCGGCATCGGCGAGCAGTTTCAGTATATTCTGCGTGATGAAAGCATCCATCTGAACTTCGGCATCGATCTGATCAACGCCATAAAAGAGGAAAACCCGGACGTGTGGAGAGCCGACCTGCAGGCTGAGATTGTCCAGATGATCCTCGATGCGGTTGAGTATGAAGTTCAATATGCGGAAAGCTGCCTGCCCGATGGCATTTTGGGCCTCAACAAGGGCCTGTTTCGTGAATATGTGCAGTACATTGCGGATCGGCGCCTGGAGCGGATCGGCCTGCCGCTGCATTTCGGATCCTCCAACCCGTTCAAATGGATGAGCGAAACGATTGATCTGGGGAAGGAGAAGAACTTTTTTGAAACGCGCGTGACCGAATACCAGTCCGGCGGCCTGCTGGTCTGGTGATACTGGCGTCAGTCATGCTTGATTTGGAGTATTGAGAATTATGGTTATAGCTTCCAACCTCGGTTTTCCACGGATCGGCCCCGGCCGGGAATTGAAAAAGTGTCTTGAGCGATATTGGTGGGGCGAGGTGAACGGGGCCGAGCTGCAGGCGGCGGCTGCGGCGATCCGTCACGACAACTGGCTGCTGCAGAAGGCTGCGGGAATCGATCATATTCCGAGCAATGATTTTTCCCTCTACGACCATGTGCTGGATGCGGCCGTGATGGTCGGTGCCATCCCCGAGCGATTCGGCATCACGGGGCCGGTAACGCTTCCGGATTACTTTGCGATGGCCCGCGGGCGTGTCGGCGGTGGCGGCCGCCGTGATCTGCCCGCCATGGAGATGACCAAATGGTTTGATACGAATTATCACTACATCGTGCCGGAGTTCAGTTCCGGTCGGCCGTTTCAATTACTCGATGACAAACCAGTGCGTGAATTTCTCGAGGCGGCAGCGCTGGGCATTCACACGCGGCCGGTGATTCTCGGGCCGTTTTCACTGCTGATGCTCGGCCGGGATGCCGAGAGCGGCGGGCCGGCGATCCACCGTCTGCCCGAACTGGCCGAGGTTTACGCCGAACTTCTCAGACGGCTGCGCGAAGCGGGTGCGACATGGGTACAGATAGATGAGCCCTGCCTGTCGCTTGATCTCGACGATGCCTTGATGGACGCCTTTGAAAAGGCTTGCCGACGGATCGGTGAAAGCAACTCAGGCATTGAGATTGTATTGACAACGTACTTCGCGGACATCGGCGACCGCCTGGACCGGCTGGCCGACCTGCCGGTTGCGGGGGTGCATCTGGACCTGGTCCGTGCACCGCATCTGCTTGAAAAGCTCATCGCCCGAAAGCGAACCGGTCCGGCGGTATCACTCGGTATCATTGACGGGCGCAATGTCTGGCGGGCGGATATTCATCGGCTAATGGGATGGGTGGAGCGGGCAATCGGGGCCTTCGGGGCGGATCGCGTGATGATCGCACCGTCCTGTTCGCTGCTGCACGTGCCGCTGGATGCCCGGCTTGAAAACGGACTCTCACCCGAGGTTCAAAACATGCTCGCCTTTGCCGTGCAGAAACTGCACGAAGTGGCAACGATGGCGAAAGGGGCCCGGTTCGGACGAAAGGCGATTGCGGGTGAGTTGGACGCCTGCACGGCCGCACTGGAACAGCGCCGCCAGCCCGGTGCTTTTCATGATCCGGGCGTGCGCGAAAGGGTTGCATCGCTTAAACCCGACATGTTCCGTCGGCCTCTGCCGTACGATCAACGCCGCAGTCTTCAGGCTCAGCGACTGCGGCTCCCCCGGCTGCCGACAACCACCATCGGCTCGTTTCCGCAGACATCGGATGTCCGCAAGGCACGGGCGCAATACCTGGCCGGTCGGTTGGATCAGAGTCGGTACCAAGAGCACATCCGCGAGCAGATTCGCCACGCGCTGGACGTGCAGGAGCAGATCGGGCTGGATGTTCTGGTTCACGGGGAATATGAACGAACCGATATGGTGGAATATTTTGGTGCCCATCTGGCCGGTTTCACCACCACCCAATTCGGATGGGTTCAAAGTTACGGCTCCCGCTGCGTCAAGCCGCCGATCATTTTTGGAGATGTCTATCGCCGCCAACCGATCACCCTTGAACACACGCTTTACGCCCAATCACTGACGCAAAAGCCCGTTAAGGGGATGCTGACCGGACCGCTGACGATTCTGAATTGGTCGTTTGTCCGGGATGATCAACCGCGCAGGGAGACCTGCTTTCAGATTGCGCTGGCCATCCGGGATGAGGTGAAAGACTTGGAGTCCGCGGGAATTTCCATCATCCAGATTGACGAACCGACATTACGCGAGGGGCTTCCCCTGCGCAAGGCGGATCAGCCGGCGTATTTGCGCTGGGCGGTGGATGCGTTTCGGCTTGCGGCTGCCGGTGCATCAGCCCAAACGCAGGTGCATACGCACATGTGTTATTGCAACTATGGCGAGATTCTCGATGCGGTGATCGAGATGGATGCCGATGTGATTTCACTCGAGGCGGCGCGGAGTTCGATGGAACTGCTCAAGGTGTTGTCGGAGCGGCGGTATCCGAACGAGATCGGGCCGGGCGTTTACGACATTCATTCGCCGCGGGTGCCATCGGAAGCAGAAATCTACGCGCTGATCCGGGAGATGCTCAAGGTGCTCAGGCCGGAGCAATTGTGGATCAATCCGGACTGCGGCTTGAAGACGCGCCGATGGGAAGAGGTCATCCCGGCCCTGACCCACATGGTGCAGGCCGCAAAGCGGGTGCGTATGGAACTGCCGAAATCGGGAGCACCCGTTTGATGAAACGTCAGTGTCTGCCGTCCTGAAAGCATGAAACGAGTCTCGTCATCTGAACGCATGGGGTCAACCCGTGGTTAACCCCAGCTTTCGCATTTCGGGGGTAAAAACGCATTATCCCGAAATCAGGGGTGGTGCTGCGCATTATGTTGATGGCTTTTTCGGCCGCAGTAGACTCACAGCGTCACCGAATATCCGGCAGGGGGATTTATTTGCTTTGTCGTAACGCCTTAACTCACTCCGCGGTTCCGCGCGAGACATGGACGTTTCCCGTCTTTTAAGGTTAATATTATTTTCACATACCCCGGGGTCGCTCACCCATGCGGCCGGTTGGGCTGCTGCTTGCGACGCAGCATCAGCGCCAGCGCGGCCAAGCCCATCAGCGTCAAGGCAGCGGGTTCCGGTGTCGGCGATCCGCTGGTGTTTCCCATCAGTTCGTAGGTGAACTGCTGGCCCACATCGCCCAGCGGTGCACCCTGATCGGTCGTGATGGTGAGGTAATCGGTAAAGTTGCCCAGGGTTGTCGGATCAAACACGATCGTGAGATCCGTAGAGTTGCTCAGAGGGGAATCCGCGGCCGCATTGCCGAGAACATTCTGTGTCAGCGGCACGACGTAAAACGCTTTGGCGGTCGGGCCGGTGATGTTTTCGCTCTCGAGCGTGAGATTTGCGAGGTTGCTGCCGTTGACATCATCGGTGCTGATGTTGGAGATTTTCAGATCAAACGTGGCGGGCGATCCGGGCGATGTCGTCCCGAGGTTAATAACGGTCAGAGGTGTGGTGCCGACATTCGTGGAGAACACGGGCCCGACGGCGGTGCCGGTGATGGCGACATTGCCAACGACCACATTGGAGGTATAGCTGACGGTGCCGCTGTAGGTGCCGCGAGTGACGGGGGCAAAAGAAATAGCGGACGTGCTGGATTGGCCGCCCGAGAGTGAAAACGCGCCTGGAGCACCGGACATGCCGGAAGGGAGCGCCGGTGTGTATTGGCCCGTAATGGTTCCGGTGCCACTGTTCTGAAAGGTGAGGTTCTCTGCGGCGGTCGTGCCGGTGCGCACCTGGCCGAAATTAATCTCGGATGGAGCCAAAAGCGGCTGTTGCAATTGCGAGATTTGTTCGGTTGTGACTCCGCCACCGCTGAATAGCCCCGTGGTGACAAAGCTGGAAGATTGGTTGGGGGAGGTCGATTGGATCAGAACTTGTCCGTTGCCCCCATCGCCGCCGAAATCATAACCATCCGCATTAGAAATTCCGCTCAGGCCGGCGCCGCCGAAACTGCCGCCGCCACCAGCACCGGCACTCGCGTGGCCACCGGACATTCCATAGGCAAAAACATTCCCGGAATCCGAAACGGTATTGCCGCTGAGGATGACGGCCCCACCGCTACCGCCGCCACCGCTCGCGAAGTTGTTGCCGCCGCCACCACCGAGTGCGTTAATGTCGGCGACCGTCAGGCTGCCGACGGCGGTAATGTCCAACGCGCCGCCACCCCCGTCGCCTCCGCTGGCGACACCGCCGCCACCGCCACTGCCCCCGTAAAGTGCCTGGTCCAAATTACCGTAGGTGGGGCCCGGGTTGCCATTAGCCTGTCCGCCGCCCGGCCCTTGTCCGTTGGTTGGATTGCTGCCCCCATTGCCTCCCGCGAAGCCGCCCGGGCCCCCCGCACCGCCCGTGTCGCTGACCGCGTTGCTTCCGCTAACCGAGAGGGTTGCCGCAATATTCGTGTTGCTCTGGCTCAGCAACGCCAAGCCATTGGTGCCGGTGATGTTCACCGTAACGCCTGAGCCGATGTTGATGGATGAGAAATCAAACACGCCGACATAGGGAATGCCGTTGGACGCCCCCTCGGCCATGCCGTTCTGATTGCTGATATACCCTGTGTAGGTGGATGAGCCGATGGTGAGGGTCGGGGCGGAGGTCGCGGTACCGGTGTTGATATCGACCGTACCGGAATTGATGTTCAACGAGCCAAGGGTATCGTAAAGATACGGATTGAACAGGACCGTTCCCGTTGTCGCCCCGAAAACCGCTGAGGCTGATAAAACCGATGACGCCAAGACAGCGGCGGACAAGCCGCAATGGAAACGAGTGAGCATGTGAGTAACTCCCAAAACCGAAATCCTAAAGAGTCGCTACGCTTGCTTTCTCGTTGTCGAACCGACACCCTCACAATAGTATTATACTAATGGATGGGCCGAATTGCAAATTCTGCTCGCATTTTGGCGCAAAATTGCCGGGGTTTGGCAAAATGCGAATGATTCGCAAATACGAGATTTATGTGATTTCGGCAAGGATTTATCCATGAATATAAAAAACCATGCGATATGAAAACGCCTGCGCCAAAACAGGGAAAAGACGCCCGTCAGGCCCCGGCGACCGTCAAACCTCGGCAAAAACCGACACGGGACGCTCGCAGATATCGACATGCATCAATATCATGCCGCCGGAAAACTTTACATCGCAACCGGCTCACTCCGTCGAGGACTATTGTTCAGTTGCGGTGGCGTATAAACCCCGCAATCGGATCGGCGCAGAGCTCACTGAAACCGGTGAACAGAGGCTTTGAATTATGGAACAGCCGAAGACCATGCTGCGAGTTATCATTGCAGGTTGCAAAACACAAGATCAATCGCGTCCGAAAATTTAATATTTATGCCGGGCGAGGAAACGATGGATTTACGTCGCGATGTCGTGGATAACGCCAAATTCGCCAAACCGTGCTCCCCACGCGGGATGGTGATGGATCCAGGAGCGATAATCGGTGGCCCACCAGCCTCGGGTTGTCACCCCAAATAGGCAGGCAATACCCACAAACCGCTGAAAAGGACGCTAAAAAACCCTTAAAACGCCGCAAATGAGGTGAATTTAATTCCCCAAAAAAATCCTCAAGATTTCACTTGACACCAACAGGCGTATGGAATAAACTCTGTAACAGTTGCATAAACTGTTGGTCAGATAACCACAGTTTCGAATCGCAACGAGGAACTGTTATTTGGGTCGTCCAGTGGATGATAGGGATAAAATGCCACTGGAAAGAGGTCTGCCGCAGAGATGAAACAGACTCGTCAGACCGCCAAAGGTGAAAGAGTGAGCATCGATTGTCAACGAAGAACCCGGCGGTTGAAAGTGTTATTCAATCGCACGCTGTCGGTTCAGATGCTTTTCTTTACTTTGGGAGGTTACGTTCTATGAAACGTTCCATTCAGGTCATTCTCAGTTCCGCCGTTTTTGCTGCCGGTGCGATCGCAGGAATCGGCAATTTGCAGGCCGCGACCATTTCGCTGGTCAACTCCACAACCAGCAACTCAACACTCAATGAAACCGTCGCCGTTCCGATGGGTAGCACCTCGTCAACCGTGGGCACAGCGGGTTACGGCCAGTCGGGCTATATCATGTTTGGAACAGATGTGCCCTCAAATGTAACTTACGGATTTACCGAAACGGGCACAGCGCCAACTGCGGATGATGTCAATTATTCGTATAATTCCGGCAACATTGCCACCCTCGAGTCACTTCCGTCGTGGCTCACGACAACAACGAGTACCGGAACCGTGGGAAACATTTCGATGGATCCGAGCCTGGCCTCATCGAATTATTTCATGGCGGCAGCCTACGGGTACCCGGCGATTCATATTTCCGGCCAGCCGTATGCAGGGAGCTATCCTGTTACCAACAATTTTGCGAACACCGGTGATGCTATTCAGACGGGCGAGGGCGGGGAAAACGGCACCACCGCCGGAACCCTGTATAAACTTTTCGATATATCACTTGGGGCCGGGACTCCGAGTTCCTTCAAACTGGGTGTGATCGCACCTCAGGGATACGACGCCCTTTCCCAACTTCAGGTTTCCGATGGAACGGCTTCGACGTCTGTGAATATTGATCCGAATCAAAATCTGGGTTTTTACTTTTTCAATATCACCGGTGCGCAGGCTGGCGACACGATCGTTGTTTCGGCCGCCGCGTCGCCCAGCGTCACCGGTTACTTTACGCATAATCCGTATGGCACCAGCACCGATCTGGTCGGCATGACGTTTGACGCCAGCGGGGCGCCAACACCGGAACCTGCCTCGATGGGGTTGCTGGGTCTTGGTGGTGCAGCGGCGCTCATGCTCGCCGGACGGCGTTTGGGCAGGCGTATACCGGCCTAAAGTGAGCCCTTTACAATTAGCTCAACTGAGCATCGACTTTTAAGGAGATATGTCATGAGAACGCGGGGATTGATAAGGCGGGGTTTTACCCTGGTGGAACTGCTGGTGGTGATATCCATCATCGCGCTTCTGATCTCGTTGCTGCTTCCGGCTTTGGCCAAGGCACGCGAGGAGGCCTTGACCACGACATGCGCAGCCAACCTGAATGGAATCGGACAAATCCTGGTGGAATATGAAAATACCTACCAAGATGCCATTCCGTATGGTAACGGGTACGACGCATCGTACGGACTCTATCCGCCCGATGAGTGGAATATCCTTCTCTACACGTTCAACCGGAATCTCGATCCGGTCCGGTTCTGCTGGAACCAACCAGCCACCAATACCACCAATTATCCGGAGGCGTCACAATTGGATACCGCCTATTTGGGTACGTTTGTCTGCCCGGCATCGACGATCAAGCCCGCACTCGGGCCCGGGTGGACGCCGTCCGGATTAGGTTGGTACTGGTCCAGTTATGCCGCCAATCCGAACTTCTTCTGGACGTATGCTCCGGGGCAGGGGTGGGATCAGACGGTTACGATGCGTGCATCCGCCGTCCAAGCGCCATCGACCTCTATCGCGATAGCTGATGCCACCCAGACATCAAGCTGGGGCGGCTCGTGGCCGATCATGAGTGATTGGATCGCGGACAACAATGCCAATACGCCGGGAAATGCACATCCCTACATGAATGATCCGAACTACATGGTACCGGCGAATGGATTTGTTTCCGGCGAGACGACCAATGAAGATATTGTGATACCCAACAGCATCAACAATGTGACGGGTATGCGATATCGGCATATGTCATCAAGCCCAAGCACCGGCGAGGCCAATGCGCTGTTCTTCGATGGTCACGTTGACACGATTCAAATCAACAGTAACGTCGCAGGGGCACCGGTGAATTCACCCGGAGCCAATGGATCGACCGGACTCCGCATTCTCAATATCGTCAACCCCGAACTGCCATCGTCGATTGGATTGTTCTGACGGCCGGTTGAGTTTTTTCGATGCTCAAATTTGGGCGGGCGATTACCAGATCGTTCGCCCTTTTTTATTTCCGGCAGAGGAAGAATGACTCCCAAGCGGCAGAGTTTTCCCTGAAAAGGCTGCCGGAGCGGTCGCGGCTGTGGGCTATGGACGGAGATTCCCATTGATAGTTGAGATTTAATCTCATTTCCAGTATAAACTGATCCATCGCCGCTAATGAGACTGATTCTCATTTATAAGGCGCTATTTTTCGGTCGCGACGGAGTGATAAATGCCGACTGATTCTCAATTAAAAGCGGCGGCGCCAGACCACAGCCCCAAGCCCTTGAACGCAGCTAATGCCCCCGCCACGGATGGGAAGTTGAGCCGGAAGCCGCTCCCATTCTGGAAACTCCTGCTTCTTGTGGCAGGCCCGGGATTAGTCGTCATGCTTGCCGACACGGATGCGGGGAGCGTCATTACCGCGGCACAAAGCGGTGCCCAGTTCGGCTACAGCCTGCTGATTTTTCAGCTTATTCTCATCCCGATTCTCTTCATCGCGCAGGAGCTCGCCGTCCGGCTTGGACTTGTGACTCAGAAGGGACACGGGGAGTTGATATCCGAACATTTCGGTAAGGGGTGGGCCTGGCTGTCTGTCTCCACTCTCATGGTTTCATGCGTAGGGGCACTGCTGACGGAATTTGCAGGCATCGAGGGCGTCGGGCAACTTTTCGGCGTCCCTCCGTGGATCAGCATCTCCATGACCGTTTTATTTATGGTCATCGTCGTCGCCACCGGAACGTATCGGCAGGTGGAAGTGATTGCCATTC
>DAHWIP010000359.1:0-510 GCA_027344975.1 Phycisphaerae bacterium | reverse complement strand
TCAAATACGCCATTGGTAAACACGATCCGCTGCGAGCTGTGGCGGGAATGCAGGCGCTCCAGCAGCCGGGGCAGTGATAGTATTTTTCGCCGGCCGGCGGAATCCATTTGCAGCAGCTCATCCACAATTTCCGTGCGGGCTAACGGCACGCAGCCGAATTTCTCGACCTCCAGCCCGCCGGCAATATTTCCCAAATCGATTGCGACGCTCCATGAGGCCCCGTTGGCTCGGGCCATGGCCAGCATGGCCAGCACCATATCTCCGGCACCGGTTACATCGTAGACATTGCGCGGGCGCGTGGGGTGCAGCGCGCCGGGTTGACCGCGCTGCAGGCGATACATGCCGTGCCGATCCAGAGTTAAAACGCATACGTCCAGATGTAATTGCTCTAGAAGCTGGGCCGCCAGCCGCGGCGTTTCTTCCTGAACATTTTCCAAGCGCCATCCGGCGGCCAGTTCGGCTTCCGTGCGATTGGGTGTAATGGCGGAAGCGCCCTGATAGCGGCGATAA
>DAHWIP010000358.1:0-518 GCA_027344975.1 Phycisphaerae bacterium | reverse complement strand
AATCCGTGTTCCTTCGCGGCTGGAGCCAAGACAGGTTTTTAGACGGCAGTAAATCGGGCGCAGATGTACGAAAGTTTTGATGGGGTGCGATTGACCATAGTCCGCGGCGGCGGAGGCGGCGATTGAATGGTCAAGGGCGTGCCGTGATGGCGGGCGCGATAGAGCGGCACATAAATGTGCCGGCTAACATGAACGGACATGTAGGCCGATGGATTTATCCGCCGGTGGGCGCGGGTGGCGTGAACGGGGCTGGACGCGCCGCCGGCGGGATGAAACTGTGAGTGCCACAGGGGATGCTCGGGCCAACTGGTCGGCAGTGGTTCCTCATGCTGCCCGGCAGGCGTGAGGGGCGGTGCCCGACACTGAACGCCCGAAAAACGGGGCCCCTGCGGCATTGATTATAGGGTGTGAGGATTATTGCCGATATTTATTTGCGTAGCACCCGCCTTGATGCTAAGATGATTATGGATCTGAACCTCGGGTTATCCGAGTACTAGGATCCTCCAGGGCCCGCAAGG
>DAHWIP010000357.1:0-527 GCA_027344975.1 Phycisphaerae bacterium | reverse complement strand
TATTGGTTGGTTTGGGTGTCCGTAACGGTAACTCCACAAGAAGCTGAAACCTGCCAGTAGCCCGCGATCAACGGCGTGAAGGTCAGCGTCGCACTTGAGCTGGGCGAAGGCTGCGTTGGGCTTATGGAATCAGTATAACTTCCCGACGGTGGCGAGCCAAAGGAATCGGCTTGCAATGCTTTGTATTCGACCGATACCGACCAATCGTATTGGGGCGAAAGGTTGCCCTCGGGCACGCCGGACGGCGGCGTATAATTGGCGCTAAGGCCTGAGGTGGCGGCGTTGCCAACTTTAACCGGGTTCGGAGCAAACGGGGCCATGTTCGCCGTTACCGTCACCGGCCCGGCATACGTCAACGCCATCACAGCCCCGGTCGCCACCAAGATTACACACATTGCCGCTGCAACCGCGCTAAGCCACCGCCGCGCGCTGTGGGGCGGCCACGGCCGGCGAGCCCTATACGGCCTCGTTACCGATCTAATTTTATCCATTTCCCAGTTCTCCTGAATTTGGTTGTAAATCGTGAT
>DAHWIP010000356.1:0-536 GCA_027344975.1 Phycisphaerae bacterium | reverse complement strand
TTGTTTAAATTGAAGTAGGCATGATTGCACATATTAATAACCGTAGGTGCGTCCGTGTTGGCGCGGAAGTGGACGTGCAATTCATTTTTTTCATTCAACGTGTAGGTGGCCGCGACTTCCACATCGCCGGGGAATCCGTTTTCCATCGCCGGACTGAAAAGATTAAAGCGCACGCCCGGTGCGCCCAGTTCGGTAACTTCCGTGGCCGTCCAGACTTTCTGGTCCCAGGAGTGTGGCCCGCCATGGAGGGTGTTGGGATAGGGCGTATCGTTGATTGGCAGATGATAGGTTGTGCCATTAAGGGTGAATTTGCCATTGGCAATGCGGTTGGCATAACGGCCGATGGTGGCACCAAAATAGGGGTCCATCGCGTGATGCGTGGCATAAGAAGCAAGATTATCAAAACCAAGGATAACATCACCCGGTGTGCCGTTGCGGTCCGCCGCCTGAATACGCTGCAGACGCGCGCCGTAAGTAATGAGTTGGACAATCATCCCATTGGAATTCGTCAGCGTGTACTGATACACCTTCCGGCC
>DAHWIP010000355.1:0-537 GCA_027344975.1 Phycisphaerae bacterium | reverse complement strand
ATACTTTCTGTGGTACGCCCGCGCCTCATCCGACACCGCCGAAAACACGCGACGCACCAACTCGGGGTTCCATGAGCAACCCATGGCCAAAGGAAGAGGAAACCCGGTCGCACCCTCTCCCACCAGACCGTGCAGAGCTTCGCCCGAATAATAGTTGTATGCGGGAATGCCCAATCGCTTAATGGCCGGAACATATCCCAAATTGTTGGCTCCGCCCGTCTGGCTGATTTTTTCCGCCAGCGTCATCTTGGCCACCATGACTTCAGCGCGGTTCCACGCTTTCTTATATGCGGCCTCTGATATTCCCACCCGATCCGCACCATCTTTGGCTGCGGACAACTGCGGTTGCGCAGTCGATCGGGATGCCCGCCCCGCGAGCACTGCCGCCGAACCAACGGCCGCCGTCCTCGCCATGAATTCCCGTCGATTGACATTTGGTTTACTGACATACTGCTTTGCCATAAACGCTCCTTAAAAAAAGTGAATGACCGGTTTTAATCGTGTACGGCTCTAAGTTCCAAAAGGCGGTTGGTTTTG
>DAHWIP010000354.1:0-541 GCA_027344975.1 Phycisphaerae bacterium | reverse complement strand
ATCGAATATCTTAACGCCAACGGTCAAGTGGATATACAGGATCCATCCATGGCCCAAAAAGTCCTGTCACGCGAAAGCTTCCTGCGGCTCCAGAATGGTGATCCGAAGGTATTGCCGCTTTTAAAGCACCAGCTCCAAACCGATGTGCTGATTGAAATTCAGGCCGCTCCCACGCAGCAGGCCTCGTTTGGAAACGCGGTGCGACTTTTAGCCCAGGCGGTAAGCACCACGGACGCACGCGTTCTGGCCGCCGCGTATGTGGACATGCCGATGCCGGCCAGCAAAACCAATATCAATATGTACACCGGCTATCTGGCCGACAAGATCATGCAGAAACTTGCCGCGGTCTGGGGCGGCAGCGCGACCGCATACAATCCGCTGATTATCCGTATCTACAACGCCCGGAGCATTGACGATGTGCTGGCCATCAAACATTTTGTGCAGAAAGTTCCCGGCGTGCGGATGGTTATTGACCGCGGCATGACGGGATCGACCGCCACCGCGTACGGCAGACTGGCCGTTGAATACAACGGCGCTCCGG
>DAHWIP010000353.1:0-547 GCA_027344975.1 Phycisphaerae bacterium | reverse complement strand
CCGTTTGCGCCGGTAGGCGTCAATCATGGGTGTCATATCTACGCTCTGGCTCTGGTATAGCTCCAACGCTGCATATTGTGCGGGGGCCGGGGCGCACACAAATGTGTATTGCTGCAGTTTGGTCATCTGCTCAATGATAACTTTGGGGCCGGAGGCATAGCCCAGTCGCCAGCCGGTCATACCATACGTTTTGGAATAGCCCTTGAGTTGTATGCACTGGTCCGGCAAAAGTGGGGCGATGCTTTCATGTCTCTGATAGCAGAAGGCATCATAAATTTCATCGCTCAACACCATCAGTTTATGTTTGCGGGCAATCTGCGCCGCGGCTGAAAGCTCCGCTGCCGTCAACGTAATACCGGTCGGGTTGCTGGGCGAGCAAATGATCATCATTCGTGTTCGCGGAGTAATGGCCGCCTCAATCCGATCCGCATGCAGCCGAAAATCAGGATACGTGTCGACTGCTACCGGCACGGCTCCGATCAGCCTGGGCAGTTGGCGGTACATCACAAAATAGGGATCCAGGAATAACACCTCATCACCCGGGTTC
>DAHWIP010000352.1:0-558 GCA_027344975.1 Phycisphaerae bacterium | reverse complement strand
AAAGACGGTGCCATTGGTGATTGTTTTTGTGGAGTAGAGGAGGCCCAGTCCCCAGGGAGTGTACTGGGTAGCTCCCACGCCGTTCGGATTGGGCCAACCATTCAAACCTCCGAACGGCCAGTTACCCTTTCCACCGCCATCGAAGTTCGGTGCGGATTGGGCTAAACCCGTCGGCATGGTCCCGTGGTTGTTGTTGGCATATGTGCGACAAGCTTGCCCCAGCGTGCGAAGATTTGATGAACAGACAATTCGCAATGCATCGTGTCGAGCTCTGACCAGGGATGGAAGCAGGATCGAGATCAGGAGTGCGATGATGGAAATCACTACCAGCAGTTCCACCAGCGTGAAGCCGGGACGGTTAAACCCGTTGGCCCGAGTGTGCCGAATAAACCTTGGTGCAATTTTTGATGGATGAGAAATATGAACGCCGTACATAAGCCACATTCCTTCGGATCAAGAGCGCATCGAAATACGTCATCGCGAATGCCGATAGGTGACCGCATGTGTAGTTCACATCCGTGAAACTATCGGGCATTCCAAGCAATGAGTAACTCGCGC
>DAHWIP010000351.1:0-573 GCA_027344975.1 Phycisphaerae bacterium | reverse complement strand
AACCCTTGTCAATGACTCCCCGGCGGGCCGGGGAACAATTGGCGATTTGATTTTTCGGCGTAACGGGATCCCCTATGGCTGCCGTCTAGGCTTAACGGCGCACCCACAGAGAATTTCGAGTGGCCAAGGAACCGGCAGGTAGTATGTGATGTACACATGTTGGTGTGTTCGACCCATTCACCGACAAGTGGGGGCAAACGCGGGGTCTTGACACCGTCAACGCCACCGCCACCGCCCAAGTGGCAATCCCCCGCACAGCCCCCGCAGCCGCGTGATGGAAATCCGCGGCCGTCTTCACGAACCGGGCCATCGGCAACATTCACGTCGTGTCCGCGCGTTTTTCCACCACCGTCGACGGCTTACGACGCGCCTATCGTCGCGCCGATATAGATTATGCGCCGTCGGGTGGGGCCGTGATTGTGCGGAGGGTGCTCAGCCTTGGATTGGAATATTGAGCTTGTCAAAAAACGCCTGGTTCCGCTTTTTGGCGTCGCTAATCATTTTCTGGAACGAAATCATTTCCACGTAGCAATTGTAATTCCGATAGAAGCGGAAGAAGCCTCCGCCATCCGG
>DAHWIP010000350.1:0-577 GCA_027344975.1 Phycisphaerae bacterium | reverse complement strand
ACGGCGCTAATTTCGCGCTTCTGGCGGAAAATAATTCCTCCGATCCCGCGGCGGATAATGGCGGCCACTGGCCCAATACGCGGCGGGGCGAGTTGTCCAATCCGCTGATTGAAAAAATAGCCTTCTCCCTTAAGCCTCATACCATGGCTCCGCCGTTGTTGATAAAAAACAAAAGCAATCCGCGCGGCGATGCGGTCGTGATCATCCGCGTGGGTGCGGTAACGCGCCATCATGTTATCCCATTCGGACAGGAACAGGCGGCCATCGCTATGCTGTTGCGGCAGCGCATGTATCGGCACTTCATGCGGATTTATCAGCATAACCTGTATGACCCCGCCTCAGTCAAAGCCATGACCCGGATGGTCTCTACCGCCGAACAGGTGGCGACATCACTTTATTTCACCCACTAAAATCACCAGCGATAAAAAAAGCCGGGCGGCTTGAAGACCGCCCGGCTGGATACGTGGAGGCGGAGGGAGTCGAACCCTCGTCCCGTGGCAGGTTGACGACAACCTCTACGTGCGTAGACTGCATGTTAATGTCAAATCACCGGACGCCGACAGTCTGACTTCCGGAA
>DAHWIP010000034.1:0-11246 GCA_027344975.1 Phycisphaerae bacterium | reverse complement strand
TTAAGAATTTCAGTCAGGCGGTGTTTGCCGCTGGCGCGTTGGACGCCATGACCAAGCAGATCATCGCGGTAGCCATGGCACATGTAACGCAGTGCCCCTACTGCATCCGCTCCCATACAGCCGGAGCTTTGCGAGCCGGTGCCACGGAATGGCAGATTATGGAAGCCATATGGGTAGCAGCCGAAATGCGAGCCGGCGGAGCTTATGCTCATTCGGCTTTGGCGATTGATACGATGGCGCAGCATAAGCATTCCGAGGCGGCTTAACATCCAACTCACGGCGCGAGATCGATCTGAGGTCGACTGACAAGGGCAGCCTGCATGTCAGGGTCATTTTCGATGTTTATTGACAGGCGGCAAGGGCTGTATAAACTATAGGGTTTCTGCCGCGCGGAGATTTGCGGCTGGCGGAAGAGAAATGGTGTTTATGGGTCCGTGTCGGATTGAACCGGCAGGACGTATGGATGAACCGGAATGGATGAGATGCCTGTGCGGCTTGTCTCCATCCAGCGGACTGGAAAGTGATGTGACGGATGGCAGTAGCTGAATTAAAACGTAAAGTGCGTACAACGGCCGATAAAACGACACTGGCACGGGTGGGACACGTCGAAAATCGATGGTATGTCGTCGATGCGAGTGGTAAGACCCTGGGACGTCTGGCCACGGAAATCGCGACTCGGCTCATGGGCAAGCACAAACCCATCTATACGCCGACGGTGGATGTAGGTGATTTTGTCGTGGTGATCAACACCGGCAAAGTTAAAGTAACCGGGCGAAAACTTGCTCAGCGGGAATATGACTACTACACCTACTATACCAGCGGCCGCCGGGTTAAACCGATGCAGGAAGTGCTGGCGAAGCACCCCAATCTGGTAATGCGGCTCGCGGTGAAGCGAATGCTGCCGAAGACCAAGATGGGGGTTCGGATGCTTTCGAAGTTGAAATGTTATGCCGGCGCGGATCATCCGCACGCGGCGCAGCGTCCGGAGGCGCTGAGTCTTTAGGAAGTTCACCAATTTGAGCGATACACGTGATAGGCTCAAGGGCTTGTTTTGCAGTTTAGTGAGATACGGTAGATATGACAGAAACAGCGACATCTGAAGCGCCGAAGGCGGCATCGGGAAAAATTGTCACCTCGGGCGGAAAAACCATATTCTGGGGTACGGGCCGACGAAAAGAGTCAGTGGCACGGGTGAGGCTGATGGCG
This sequence comes from Phycisphaerae bacterium, assembly GCA_027344975.1. GTDB lineage: Bacteria > Planctomycetota > Phycisphaerae > WQYP01 > WQYP01 > JAJZGD01. The sequence goes on along the minus strand of DAHWIP010000034.1, from coordinate 10,040 downwards.
GGCGAAGGCAAATTCCTCGTCAATGGGCGTGAAATTGAGAATTTTTTCACCGAAGTTCAGCATCGCCAGCAGATTCTCGCTCCGCTTACCAACGCCGGCCTGATGGGTAAAGTGGATGTGTTGGTACGAGCGCACGGTGGTGGCATTACCGGTCAAGCCGGGGCGATTGTGCAGGGCGTCGGTCGGGACATCACCCTATATGATGTCAACCTGCGCAAGACCATGCAGGATGGGGGCTTCCTCACACGCGACAGCCGCATGAAGGAACGTAAAAAATATGGCCTGCGCGGTGCCCGTCGTGCGTTCCAATTCAGTAAGCGTTGATTGGACAAAATACGCAATTATGAATACAAAAGCCCGATTCAGATCGGGCTTTTTTTATTATCAACGAATTCGGGAATATCGGACTGGAATATACGCCAGCCGGGTGGTCGTCAGGAAGCCATTCGATCTGGAGAAATTTTCCATCACTTGCATGTTGACAAGAACACTGCTATACTTTCTTTTGCCTGTGGGCTGTAGCGCCCGAGTTCGAGGTTGGCCGAAGCCATTCCCGCACCGCCCATCGCTTTTTTCCATATCTTCTTTCTAGTAACTGGAAGTATCCAGGGAGTCCCTATGTCTTACGAAGACAAAACAATTGTGTGCGTCGATTGCGGCGCCGAGTTCACGTTTACGGCTGATGAGCAGCAACGCTTTGCCGAACGTGGCTTTACAAACGAACCCAAGCGTTGCAAAGCATGCCGTGACCAGCGGAAAGCCCAACAGGGCGAAGGTGGTCGTGGCGGCGGTCGCGGTGGCTATTCGCGTTCAGGTGGCGGCGGTGGCGGCGGTGGTCGAGGTTATTCCTCGGGCGGTCCCCGTCAGATGTTCCCGGCAACGTGTGCCGGCTGCGGTCAGGCTACTGAAGTTCCTTTCAAGCCGTCTGGAAATCGTCCGGTTTATTGCCGTGACTGCTTCCAGGCACAGAAGTCCGGTCGCTAAGTCGACCGGTCGTCCCGAACCACATGTTGTGTCGGGCGCTTAGCCGCCACTGGCGAACTGAGCAAGGTTAATTAATATTGGCAACGTGTAGTTGCCTCCGATGAGCGCTTTGAGACCCATGGAAGTTTCACGCGTGCAATAGATAACCACAGGCAACGGGCCGACCTCCGGGTCGGCCCGATTTTTTTCCCCCTCCGCGGCACGACACGCCCCCGCTTCGGCACCCAACACTGCCGAGTTCCGCACCCGCCCCCAATCCAACGCCCCCACGATGCATCGAATCGAAATCAATGCTCCGACGGTCACTTACGCAAACATGGCAAAGGGCATCCAAGCGGGCATATCTCCGTGAAACCGGATAAACTCACCATCGGTGACTGCAAATGCGAACACGGAGCTCACATGCGCCACCTCATAGCAGCCTTACAATTGACCCGGGCGGCACTGGCCCTCACCGCGGTAGCGGATGTATGGGTGTTAATGCTGCTGCACTTGCCGGGAGAGGCACCCTTGCAACACCCGATATGGCAGATGCTGATCGCCGGTTTGGCCGCCCTGTTCCTTTACGGATTCGGTATGGCGCTCAACGATGTAATCGACGCCCGGCGCGACCGCGTTTTTGCTCCATGGAGGCCTCTCCCGGCGGGTCGAATCAGCATGCAGACGGCTACCATCGTCTCGCTGACGCTGCTTCTATTGGGATTGTTTTTTGCAGGGGTATTGGGTGCCATTCAGAACCAATCCGTCATTCCGTGGCCGCTGCTGGTGGCATTCTGCACCGCGACCTTGATTGTGTTCTATAACGGCCTGGGGAAGTTTCTCGGGCCGGTCGGCCTGATCACCCTCGGGCTTATCCGAGGATGCAACTGTTTGATGGGGAATGTTCATGCCCACAATCTTCTTCCGTCGATGGTTCTCATGGGGCATGTCACGCTTTTCAGCGTCATCGGCTACCGGCTTGAATCCAAACGACCGCGGCTCCGGCGGCGAGATTACGTGCTTCTGGCGCTGGTACCGTCTATCTCGCTCATCGCGATGATCGGAATGATGGGATACTGGCATACGCTGACCCGCCACTGGTTACTTCTGGGTCTGGGGCCCATCGCCGTGGCGCTTGTTTTCTATTCCTATGTTGCCTGGCAGATATTCCAACACCGCAAAGAACCGCGTCGACGCGGAGAAAACATTATTCGCACGGGCATGTTTGCCGTCTTCTTTTACGATGCCTCAATCCTGCTGGCCAATGGCCAAATCGCCGGCACGCTGCTGATTCTGGCGCTTTTCGGCCTGTCGGTGGCCTTTTTCTATCTTATGAAGGCCGCCGGGCGTGGTCTGCCAACGGGCAAGCTGCATTATCGGATGAGAAGTAAGATTGGCGCGAGCTGAGACGACCATGCTCCGATCGTGCATCGAATCGGGGTGTTCGCCGTTATAGTTTTAGACAGCGCGACAGTGGATGGCCGTCGCTACACGACAGGAGCCGGAAATTGATTTCATTTTCCAAACCCCTATTTCCCCGTCATTTGAGAATTTATTCCGTTCTGGCGTGCCTATTTGTGGGGACCGGTGTCGGTTGGAGTCAAACTGCCGTCCCGCTGGGATCGGGGTGGCCGTATCGGCGGGCATTAACGGTGGCGAAGGTCACCACGCGGGGGCCGGGAGAGCCGATGGCCTGGGCGCGTTTTTACACCAATTCCAAGCGATTGCCGGACGGAGCGGATCTGCGTGTCATCAATTCGAGCGGACTGGTGATGCCGATGAAGTTGCTGAGCGTTTCACCGGAAGATGATCAGGTGACGGTTGCCTTTGAAACCCCATCCCCCGGAACCTATTTCGCATGCTGGGGAAATCCGCATCCCGGACCTCCCCCACCGGAATTAAAAATTGAACGCGGGGTTTATCTGCGGTCGTATCGGTTCCGGCCGGGCGGCAATCACTCGCCGGTCGGCATGCTTTCAGCCTTTGAACAGGGTCAGGTGATCGGTCGGCAGATGGTGCCCAATATATTTTTAGGATACAACCCCTTTGGCTTTTCACGCCGGGCGATGCTGCTTTACAGCGGCTGGATTCATATTGTCCGGCCGGGACGCTATACATTTGCCTTTGACGTCGCGCAGCGGGGATTTGTAAAGCTCGGCCGTGACATCCTGCTTTCCAAAACCGCCAACGGTGGCATGTGGGGCCGGGTGCGATTTCATCGATCGGTGCATCTGCGCCGGGGCTGGCACAAGGTGGTTGTTGGAGAGATATGCCTCTGGCAGCCCGCGGGGGTCAGTTTAGATTGGATTCCACCGGGACAATTTCACTATCACCCCGTCCCACCACAGGCGTTTGCTCCAGCGCCGCGCGCAACGGCCGGACGCCTGCTGAAACTCGGGGGCGGCTATCAGGCGGACTTTACCATCAAACCCGAAGCGCAGATATTCGTTCCCAGTGACCATTATTTCCAGCGGTACGCGTTTGCTGTCAATGTACCGGCGTCGTTTGCGCCGGCGGTGCGATGGCAATTCTCCGATGGGCAACGGGCAGTTGGGCTGCGAGTGGATCATGAATTCCTGACACCCGGTGACTACACTGTGAAGGTGATCATCAATCAGGGGGACCATGAGTTCACAGCTGTCCGCCGCATCGTGGTAAAAACCGAAATGTATTCGCGATTTCCCTACCCCCCCACCGACCCGGCCATCAATGTGGCGCGATTGATAAGCGGCTATCAACTTTCGAGGCTCAGTGCCGAACAACTGTATCGAGGTGTGCGATTTTTTGAACATTATTCCGCTTACCGCGGGCTTAACCACTGGGCGATTGCCTGGGCACTTTCCACCGGTCGTGAGCCAGCGCGGCAGGTGATCAAGACCGCGGTTCGACTCGCGAGACGGATGGAAATTAAGCGGCAGTATCATCAGGCGGCCAACTTATACCTGTTGGTAACCCGAAAGCCGATCTCACGGATGGCAAAAGCCAAATTGATGGGACATTATGCCGTCACCGAAGGAGATTTCGGACAGGACGCAGGCAAGGCACTGACGGTGATCGAGCACTGGAGGAAACAGATGGGGCATATGCCACCGGCTGCCGCTCGGATCGCGGCGATCGCGGAGTGCTATGCGGCGGTGGCGGCCGGCAACGGTCCGCTGGCCAAAAAGCTTGCCCACCAAACCCAGGGGCCCTATTCGGATTTCAAGAAGGCCGAACTCCGGCAAGGTGAATTGGCGAGGAATGTGGAAAGCTACATCGACAGCAGCCATTTTGATACGGTCCGTGATTTACTCAATCGGTGGGATTTGGAATTCCCCGATGCGATTGTTCAAGGCTTCACCCGGATGGAGCGGATGAAATTGATGGCCGCCATGGGACATCTCACGGTCGCGGGAAGGATGGGGATGGCCTTCGTCAAAGCCTGTCCGGACTCTTTCTATGCGGCGGAAATATTGCACCGCAGCAGCAAGTACTTCAAGTCCGCCGGCCATCGCACACTCGCCATGCTCGCGCAGGCCATGCTGAAAAAGAATTATCCCGAATCTCCCTATGCCCAGGGGCACTGAAACCCATGTGGGCGCCGCGACAACCAAGCCGACCTACGGGCGGGGCCGAAAAATGGAAAAATCCGGAAATGAGTTAAAGCCTCAAGAAAGTAATGTCCGAATCAATTTTAATGCGGTTAGCGACGCGGTGCAGGTGCGGAAAATTTTCAATTTTTTTTGTAAACCTGCTTGCATCGGGAGGCGTATAGTTGTTATTCTGTTGCTCGCGTCAAACCATGGATGGGTTTGAACGCTCGGCATAACGCTGGCTCGACACACATAGCAGGGGTACAAGACCATGGATTGGCAGAAATCGGACGACATCTCCAGTATTTTTCCCAAAGTCACTCGACGAGAACTTCTGGCGGCGTTAGGAGTTGGCGTTGCGGCCGCGAGTTTGGGTGGTTGCGCCAGCGATGATATGCAGCAGCCGGTGGCAGATCGAATCAGCCTGCCAGATGGTGAGTTGCCTCCAGTACAGGCGTCGACAGCGACACCAATGGATACGGGGTATTCACCGCCGACGAGTTTCGTTCTCAAACAGCCCTATCAGCGGCCCGTCCAACCGGCGACGGCACGTGGCCCGTTGGGAATCATTCCCCGGTCGGCTTGGACGTCCGCCGGCCCGGCGTTGCCGACGATCATGCCCATGGACGGGGTTCATCTGATCACATTCCATCACTCCGGCGATCCGCAGCCGTTTCTGGAAGATTCCGTCGAGGGAACGGCCCGCTACTTGGAGGCTATCCGGCGATGGCAGGTCAAGCAGGGCTTTCAGGATATCGCCTATCACTTTGCCAATGATCGCATGGGCCGCATCTGGCAATTGCGAGAACTGAAATATCGCGGCGAACATGTGCGCGACGGATTCGCGTGGCCGCGCTGGCTTGATACCTATGTTCAGAAGGAAAACTCCCCCACGAAACCGATCAATGGGCGCTTCATCTGGAATGCCCACAACATCGGGATCGTAACCCTCGGCAACTTTATGATTCAGGAACCGACCGAATATCAGAAGCGCAGAATCGTTGAATTCGGCCGATTGGTCAGAACCCTGTATCAGATTCCGATCTACCATTGCTACACGCACCAGGAACTGGTATCGACGCTCTGTCCCGGCGCAAAATATCAGCCATATATGGAATATATCCGCCGCAGCGGCGTGATGTGATTGAATTTTTGGATTCGGACCCGTTTCCGACCGGTCCGCCGGCTACCACCGGCTGCGCCCGTCGTGGTCGTGGCATAAATTGCCCGTTTGATGCCTGATCACACCTGCCCGGAAAAATGGCGTCGCCCCATACCCTTGCATGCCAACGGCATTATTTACCGAAGGCGATCCATCGCATAAACTTGCGGGTTTGGTAAGGAGTTATGGTGTCCAGCGAAAAATTTGATCTCGTCATAGTAGGGTCCGGCCCGGCCGGATATGTCGCAGCGGTTAGAGCCGCTCAATTGGGTAAAAAAGTTGCCTGCGTTGAGAAAAACGAGCTTGGCGGCATTTGCCTGAACTGGGGTTGCATTCCAACCAAAGCGCTCATTTCCGACGCCCATCTGATGCATCAGCTTCAACATGTCGCTCCGACGTATGGAATTAAATCCGATACCAGCGGGCTCGACTGGTCCAAGGTGGTTGCCCGCAGCCGCCAGGTGACGGTAACGATGACCAAGGGGATTGAATTTCTTTTCAAGAAGAATAAAGTTACCCGATTTACCGGCACCGCGTTTGTCGCCAAACCCAATCTGGTGGAGGTGAGGGATTCGGCCGGTAAGGTTACCGCCAGCCTCGATACCGCCAATATCCTGATCTGCACCGGCGCCCGCAGCCGCGAATTGCCCGGTATCATGTGCGACGGTAAGCAGATCATCACCAGCCGGGAAGCGATGGTGCTGCCCAAGATTCCCAAGCGGATGATCATCATCGGCGCCGGTGCCATCGGAGTGGAATTCAGTTACATCTACCACGCCTTCGGAACGACCGTCACGCTGGTGGAGATGCAGCCGACGGTTCTTCCGATTGAAGATGCCGAGAGCAGTTCACGCGTCGAGGCGATTTTCAAGAAGCGTGGGATCGATGTGCGGACCGGCACGAAAACGGAAAGTGTTCAGACGGGCCCGGACGGCGTGAAAGTCGTGGTCTCCGCAGGCGGCAAACAGGAGACCCTTGTGGGAGATATTGTGCTCGTGGCGGTTGGCGTCACGGGGAATACGGAGAATCTCTTTGCGCCGGGCGCAACACCGGAAATTGAACGTGGGGCGATCAAAGTGGATAAGGCATTTCGAACGAGAATTCCATCCATCTACGCCGCGGGTGATGTCATCGGCCCGCCATGGCTGGCGCATGTTGCAAGTATGGAAGCCACCATCGCGGTGGAGCGGATGTTCGGCGTTCATAACCGCGAGATGGATTACAGCATTGTGCCGGGATGCACCTACTGCGTACCGCAGGTGGCCAGCGTGGGTATGACGGAAAAACAGTGCCGGGACAAGGGGATCGAGATCAAGGTGGGCAAATTCAATTTTGCCGCCAACGGCAAGGCGCAGGCACTGGGCGAAACGGAAGGGTTCGGCAAGTTGATTTTTGACGCCAAATACGGCGAGCTTCTTGGAGCGCATATTGTCGGTGCTGAGGCAACGGAAATATTATCCGAGATGGTGTTGGCCAAACGCCTTGAGGCGACACAGCATGAAATCGCCACGACCATCCACGCCCATCCTACGCTCTCCGAAGTGCTCATGGATGCGGCGCAGGGTGTTGACGGCGGCGGACACGGGTAAGATGTCGGCTTGGGTGTATGGGTTTCATTGGGATGGGCCATGACGGATATAAACGATAATCCATTTTTGAACCGACCGGCTGATTCCAGCGGGGCCCAGGGGGGCGATGCGTCTCCTCCTTTGCAGCCGCTTCAGCCCCTCACGCCGACCCCGCCGGGCAGGCCCAAGCCGCGCGTCATGTCGGCGAGTGCGAAGTCGGTGCGCGACACGCTGCAGACCGTTCTCTTTGCACTGCTTCTGGCGTTCAGTTTCCGCACATTCTGCGTCGAGGCGTTTGTGATCCCCACCGGGTCGATGGCACCGACGCTTAACGGCGCCCATTTTCGGGTCGTCTGTCCGGAGTGCGGTTACCGGTTTAATGCCGACGCCAATGTGGAAATTCAGGATATCGGCGGCCATCTGGTGCAGGTCGCCAATGCGCAACTTGAAAACACCAACGCCATTCCGGCCCCCCGCTATTTTGTCTGCCCCAACTGCCATGCTCTGATTCCCGCCACCAGCCTGCCGGACAAGCCGGTTGTGGCGCGAACGTTCTTCAATTCCAGCGGCAACGAATCACGCACCATCTATTTTCCGCATGCGTCCAACGGCGACCGGATACTGATTTTGAAATTTCTCTACTGGTTTCATCCGCCCAAACGGTGGGATGTGGTGGTATTTCGTGAACCGCGATTCGGCAAGCAGAATTTCATCAAGCGTCTGGTGGGCTTACCCGGTGATACCGTACGGATCATCTCCGGGGATGTTTACATCAACGGCAAAATCGCTCACAAGCCCCCCGCCGTGCAGCGGGCGATGCTGCAACTGGTCTACGACAATGATTATTATCCCATCGACGCGGGCAAACCGCGTATCGACGGCCGCACCTGGACAACACCGTGGAAATCACATGTGAAGGCGGCAACCGACGGGAAGTGGTTTACCGCCGGGCCGGTCATCCGGTTTCAGAGCGGCAACCCGGCGGCAAGCGGGCGCATCACCTTCCAGAATCGCGGGCGTTATCTTTACAACGACTCGAGCTACAACAATCGGCGCATCACCAAACGCGGTCATCATCTGGTGGGCGATCTGTATCTGCGTACGCTCTGGACACCGCATACGTCATCGGCGGCGATTTCCGTCGTGCTGGGCAAACCCGACAGCCGCTTCAAGGTGTCGCTGGATATGGGGGGTCGGATTTCGCTTTGGCAATGGCATGCGGCAAGCCATGCGTACAGTCTTGTCCCGGATAACCTGTGGGATTTTCATCACCCTGTCGGCCTGCTGCTGCGAAATCAACCGTGTCGGATTGCGATGGCGGACTGCCAGCATCAGGTGCGGTTCTGGGTCGATGGCCGCATGATTTTTCAATACACGCCGGTCTGGACGGTCGCGATGGCACTGGCGCAATATGCCAAAGAGGCGGGCGGCCAACGCTTTGTACCGAGAATATCGGTTCATGTGATGGGAGCCTGCACGCTGCGGCATCTGATCCTGATGCGGGATATTTATTACACACAGATGCGGCGGGAGCTGCCGTCCACGAACCCGTATGATCCCCTTGGCTCCGTGCCCGGCACGGGAACAATGAACAATCCGATCACGCTCAAAGCAGGGCAATATTACGTGCTGGGTGATAACTCCAATGACAGTGATGATTCGCGGGCATGGGGACATATTGAACCGATTCTGCGCGCTGAGGGGATACCGTATGGCGTAGTGCCGGCACGCTACATGATGGGCCAGGCGTTCATGGTTTACTGGCCGGCCGGATTCCGCCCGCTGCAGTCGATTAATATTCCGATTGTTCCCAATGTCGGCCGCATGCGGCTGATACGGTGATGGCCGGCGGTGGCGCGCTGCCATACAGGCTTAACCTGCCGCGGCAAACCTACACGCGGGCCGAAGTACGATTCTCGGGCGGGCACGCAGCGTTGCGCGTCCTGATGCTTACAACTCAGTGAAAGCGGGTGGCGCGATGCAATTGCGGCATAAGATGGGCAAGGCGTTGTCACGGTGGCGGTCGGAGCGATCTGCCTCCATTGCCAATGCCGTCTGGTTCGCCGCCCTGCTCGGTGTGATGGCCGGACTGGATTATCTCTCCGGCGACACCTTTCTGCATGGATTCATCTGGCTGGTGCCTCCGTTTGCCGCCACGCTGAGCATTCTGCTTCTGCTGCCGCAGAGTCCCATCGCCCAGCCGATTCCGGTGATCGTCGGGTCAACGCTCGGGGCGGGCATCGGGAGCTTGGCGGCCATCGGCGTTCATGGGCCTTTCTTTGCCGTTGCGTCGGCCGCCCTCACCATGCTTATCCTCTCCCGGCTTCGGGTATACCATCCCCCGGGGGTGGCGCTGGCGATGTATCCGCTGCTTCTGCGTCCGGGCCATCTGTTTCCGGTGGTGGTGGTTCTGCCGTTCACCATTGTGGCCGTGACAAGTTCGGCACTGCTGAGCCGCCGGTTTGCCTCCTGGCCGCGCTATCCGATTCCACTGGACGCCCCGGCTATGGGGGGAGAGAAGCCGCCACCATAGACCATCGATACCACCCACGTAATTCGGCCTCTCAGGTGACTCGATCTACGGAACCGCGGATGGCCGCTGGGGAAGCGATACCCGTAGCGATTCAGATTACGCTCGACGATATTCTTCAAATTCGCCGTGTTATTCAGCGCGATACGCCATTGTTTCCGGCTTAGCTTGTAAACGTCCGACGAAGTGCATCTGGCGGGGATTTTTGGGGCGTGTAGATTCTGATCTGTTGTTTGGATTTTCAG
>DAHWIP010000349.1:0-580 GCA_027344975.1 Phycisphaerae bacterium | reverse complement strand
CTTTCACCCGGTTACAGCTACGACAAAGCACCGGATCAGCAGCACTTTCTGGGGCGGGCAAAGACCCGGCGGCTTTTCAGCACGATTCTCAGCAATCGGGATAAAAAGTGGCGATTTAACCAAAGCCCGTTGTTTTTGGAATTTCTCATGGGGAAGCGGTCGTATGCCTGCACGCCATGGGGCATGCCTACGTACAACGTCTTTGGTTGGCAGAAACCGTGTTACCTGCTGCAGGACGGCTATGCCGACACATTCAGCGAGTTGCTGGAAACCACCAGTTGGGACCATTACGGGGCGGAATCGGGTAATCCGCGCTGCGCCAACTGCATGGTTCACAGCGGGTATGAAGCCAGTGCGGTCAATGACACCTTTGGATCTTTGCGGGGCCTGCTGGCCACGGCGCGGGCAACCCTGTTCGGGGGCAGTTATGTGAACCGTGAGGCCCTTGACGCATTGCGGCAACCGGTGGAAAACACGCGCCATCATTTCATTCCCTTAAGCGTCAGCGCCGGTAAAACGGCATCCACCGAAAATCACGAAGCGCGATCGACGCAACGGGCCAATGATGAGGTCAAGGTTT
>DAHWIP010000348.1:0-580 GCA_027344975.1 Phycisphaerae bacterium | reverse complement strand
CGCCAGTAGTGTCCCGGAATTTGCTGGCGGAATGCTCGCAGAATATTAACACGATCTTAACTTGCGCCAGGGCCGAGTCTGTGGTTTAATACGGGCGTGAAAAAGGCGACTGCCACCTTCGGGAAAACGGCCTCCTGGGAGACCAGCCTCCAAGCTGCGGCGCGGGATGCGATGAGCATCCCCGTTTACCCGGTCGGTTGTTGCGCGGGGGCTTCTGCCAAAATCCAGCCGAGCCCTGCACCCGCATTGGCATCCGCCCCGGAGGCCGATACGGGCCAGGCTGTGCCGACAACCAGGAAGGCCTCCAAGTGCAAAATCCCCACGGAGGCCCAATGGCGCCAGTTGCGGGGACGCGCGTACCTCAAGCGTCTGGAGCCGGTGATCTCCAGTCTGCGGTCTGCGGGGTCCCACGGCAATCGCGATCTGCATTTTGACGACATCGTGATCGTGCTGCTGCTTGGATTTTTTAACACCCATATCCGCAGCCTTCGGAAGCTGGAGATGTACAGCCAGGTGCCCGGAGTCCGCCAACGCCTGCGGGTGGATCGGGTCTGCCGCAATACGCTCTCGGAGGGATTGA
>DAHWIP010000347.1:0-581 GCA_027344975.1 Phycisphaerae bacterium | reverse complement strand
AAAAAACCCAAACCGGCGATGAACTCATTGTTGATATGGCTAAAGGTACTGTGACCAATGTCACACGCCAGAGCACCCATGCGCTTAAGCCGCTGGGGGATATCGCCCCGATTATTGAAGCGGGCGGTATATTTCAATATGCCCGCGCCGCTGGAATGCTCAAACCGGCATAACGAGCCGCCGTGGCATGAGGGTTCTGGTGGTGACGTGACGGGTGCGGTTCTGGTTCCAGTCAGGTTTGATAACTGATGAAAATATTACTTGTTGGCTCCGGCGGACGTGAACATGCCCTGGCTTGGAAAATAAAATCCAGCCCGCTGTGTGATACACTGCTGATTGCCCCCGGCAACCCCGGCATGGCCGAGCTGGGAGAATTGATTTCCGTTAAAGCCGATGCCATCGCCGATCTGGTAAAACTGGCCGTGGAACGGCGGGTGGATCTGGTGGTGGTAGGTCCGGAAGATCCACTGGCCCTGGGCCTGGTCGATGCGCTGGCCGAGAAAAAAATCCGCGCCTTCGGCCCAAGCCGGGCCGGAGCTCAACTGGAAGCCGATAAGAGTTTTTCCAAAAAAATCATGCGC
>DAHWIP010000346.1:0-586 GCA_027344975.1 Phycisphaerae bacterium | reverse complement strand
ATACCGGGGCCGCTGCGCGCCCATCTCGCCCGGCAGTTCCCGGGCTGGGACCGGATGATTCTCGATACGCAGCGGGCGAGGGTCGCGGTGAGCTGGATGCAGCATCACGCCGCGAATCTGCCGCGGTTCATGTACATCTGGCTGCCGGATGATCACACGGCCGGCCGTACGCCGTGCTACTACACGCCCGATTACTACGTCGCCAACAATGACCTCGCGACGGCGCGCATCGTGCACTACCTGAGCACCACGCCGCAGTGGAAGCACATGGTGGTCTTCGTGACCGAGGATGATGCGCAGTCCGGTGCGGACCATATCGACGCCCACCGGACTTTCGCGCAAGCGCTGGGCCCGTGGGTCCGGCAGGCGGACGTCACCACACGCTATTCACAAGTCAACATCGTGCGGACCATCGAGGCGGTGTTCGGCCTGCCGCCGATGTCGCAGTGGGATGCGAACGCCGCGGTGATCCGTGGCATCTGGCGCCGCTCCCCGAACGACTCGGTCGTTCCCGTGGCCGTACCCAAGGTCAAGGTGGCCTTCAATCCCGGCACCTGCCGCAATCACGCCCTGATGCGCCGCGAAG
>DAHWIP010000345.1:0-588 GCA_027344975.1 Phycisphaerae bacterium | reverse complement strand
TCAGCCGCGGCAGCCGCTCCTGATCATGACTGAAACTACTGAACAATTCTGATAAATACTGTAAAGGCCTTTGCGATTCCGAAGTCTGGATTGTTCGTCGCCCCTCGCCATATTGTTCCGTGATCCGTGAAATCTTGAAACCTTAACCTCCCCATTATCGAATCGCTGCTACCTTGAAGAAGCGGTCACAGGCCCTTCGCTGACGGCCGGCTTGCCGGCTGCTTTTCACAGCATGATTCTTCGCGTATAATTTCAGCCACTGAATCGCCGGAGTGGCGGAACTGGCAGACGCGCCGGACTCAAAATCCGGTTCTCGCAAGAGAGTGTGGGTTCGATTCCCTCCTCCGGCATCCGCAGTAAAATCGAAGCTTTCCCGCACCAAGTGCAACCGAGGGAAACCAACCGTGTTCACAAAAACCGCCTGCGACCCGGTCCGGTGCGCGGAGTATTGCAATTGCCCCTTGCGAGATGGTTATTATTCGGGCATACGCGTGGAGTTATGAACAAAGGACATCAACTACCCGGCGCTCGAGGCGGGGGCCTAGCCGGGTGGCAAGTTCGTAACCGATGGTATTACACTTCTCTGCC
>DAHWIP010000344.1:0-592 GCA_027344975.1 Phycisphaerae bacterium | reverse complement strand
TTCTCCGGCCTGCCTGTGCGATGGCCGTAATGTACGCCGTCATAGCGGGAAAGATTGCTCGAGGCCTCCGCCGGCGCAATGACATAATAGGCGGCGATCCCGTATTTCGTGTGCGGTAAATGAACGTCTACCACCGTCGCACCCTGGCTGCGATAAAAATCAACCGCTTGGGCAATGGCGCTGCTGACTTCCGGCTCAATGCCTTCACCGCTGAATTCCGCCGGCAGGCCGATGCGCACGCCCTCCAGCGGCTTATCCAAATCGGAAAGATAATCCGGCACCGGCTCGGGCCAACTGGTGCTATCCAGAGGATCATGGCCCGCAATAACTTGCAGTAATAAAGCCGCATCTTCCACGCAGCGCGTCATCGGCCCGATCTGATCCAGCGAACTGGCAAACGCCACAAGACCATAACGCGATACCAGGCCGTAAGTAGGTTTCAAGCCGACAATGCCGCACAACGACGCGGGCTGCCGGATGGATCCGCCGGTATCCGACCCCAGTGATGCGGCACACATCCGTGCGGCGGTGGCGGCGGCTGATCCACCGGATGAACCGCCGGGAACGCATTGGGTGTTCCATGGATTATGCG
>DAHWIP010000343.1:0-595 GCA_027344975.1 Phycisphaerae bacterium | reverse complement strand
CGGCACCGGCGGCCTCGCTGGTCAGATCCATATTACCCGCCGCATCTTTTACGGCGACAATATTTTTGAAATCGCGGACCAGTCGCAGCATTGTGGCAACGGTCATGGTTATTCCCGTGCGCCCCGGAATGTTGTACAACACAATGGGAATCTCAGCCGCCTCGGCCACCGCTTTGAAATGGCGGTAAAGCCCTTCCTGCGTCGGTTTGTTGTAATACGGATTGACCAGCAGTGCCGCATCGGCTCCGGCGGAGCGGGCAAATTGCGTTAATTCAATGGCTTCATCCGTGCTGTTGGAACCGGTTCCGGCAATGACTTTTAAGCCCGTGCCGCGTGCCGCGCGCACTGCGGTTTCAATAACCTGCTTGTGCTCCGCATGCGAAAGCGTCGGTGATTCGCCCGTGGTTCCCACCGGAACAATGCCCTGCAAATGATGCAGCGCCTGAAACGCAATTTGTTTTTCATACGCACTGACATCAAAGACATTGTTGCGAAACGGTGTGGTTAAGGCGGTAAATGTGCCGTGAAACATTTTAAAACTCCAATTCTGGTTATGCATTAGTCCGCATTGCTGATGGCCATTTTCATGCGGGCC
>DAHWIP010000342.1:0-599 GCA_027344975.1 Phycisphaerae bacterium | reverse complement strand
CAAGAGGAACTTGGCTATTTCTCAAAGCACGAGCACCTGGGAATCACTCAAAGAGGATGACAAGAAGGACAGAATCCGAAAAATAAAGAACCAACTTAATGAAAACCACTCGAAGGAGATATCAAAAGAGTTGCTCACCAACCTTAATGCCTTTGATGAAGTCAACGAGTGGTTTAAGAAAATGGCTGAACTTGTAAATTAGATAGACGATTTTTCACAATGACCAACAACAAACAAAAACTCGAACTCACCTGGATCGGCAAAGGCGAGCAGCCCAAGCTTGAGCCGCGAATCCTGATAGAAGATCCTGAGAAATCCTACGGCTCACATTCCCCCATTTCCAAGGGGGGAACCGAAGGGGGGTTCGAGAACATGCTCATCTATGGCGATAACCTCCTTGCCTTGAAGGCACTGGAACAGGACTTCGCTGGAAAGATCAAGTGCATATATATTGATCCACCATATAACACGGGCAACGCCTTCGAACATTATGATGATAGCCTTGAACATTCCATTTGGTTGAATCTTCTGAAGCCACGCTTGGAACTTTTGCATTCGCTGCTTGCCAATAATGGTTCCATGTGGATATCCATTGATGA
>DAHWIP010000341.1:0-600 GCA_027344975.1 Phycisphaerae bacterium | reverse complement strand
AACCTGATTTTGATGATTCGGCTTGGCAACAGCAGGACCTGACGGGACACCCGAACGATGATGCCAAAGCGGCCTTGCTTTCATGGCACCGCTTAGAATTTGTTTTGCCCCCGGTGAATTCGGGTATCTGGTTGCCCTGGTGCCTGAAAATTCAGGCTACCGGCACCGGCTTTATTTATGTCAATGGACACGAATATGGCCGATTCTGGCAAGGCGGCGGACAGCGAGAATATTACCTTCCGGAATGCTGGCTTAACACCCGGCCCGGCGGCAAAAACGTCATCGCATTATGCCTGCGCGCTGTTGATAAGCCGGCCCAAATTCTCGCAGCGTCCGTAGAACCGTATGTGGTGTATGCGGAATATCGCGCAAAGCGAAGATGATCATGCACTTGTGGCAACGGCGATGGGCATGTTCCGCGACCGTGAATTTTGTGCCGCCATCATCAGGGTAAAATCAGCATGGCGTCGCCGTAGCTATAGAAGCGGTAACGGTGCGCGATTGCCTGCTGATAAATTTCTTTCAAACGATCCATTCCCGTTAACGCCCCTACCAAAGCCAGAAGCGTGCTCCGGGGCAAATGAAAATTGGTAATCAGCG
>DAHWIP010000340.1:0-629 GCA_027344975.1 Phycisphaerae bacterium | reverse complement strand
CTCGAGCGACATCGTGAGGCATTCGGTCGCCCCCTCAATCGTGTCCATCGCCCGCGCGACATCCCACGGCGTCGGCGCGCCGATCTGCAATTGCCCGATCAGCGTCACGCGCTCCATCGGGTCGAGCTTGAGCTCGGCGGCGAGTTTTTTTCCCGCCTCGATCCGCCGTGCGTGCAGCCGGCTCGCATAGGCCGCGACCTGGGCACACGTCCAGATCGGGAACGAAATCTCGACGCCATCCACGCGCCGGACAACGGGCGCGTCCATGGCCGCGACAAAATCCATGCACATCCTCCAATATTTGAAATCTCAAATTTGAAATTTGAAATTTGAAATCTCAAATCCAATTAGCTCGCAGGCCACTCGCTCGTATAGGCGCCCAGCGACTCGAAATCGCATTCAAACGTGATGATCTCGCCGACCTTACACACAGTCGTAAAGCGGGTCACGCAACAATTGCCGCTCACGGTCTGGCTCGGCCCAAACGTTATTGTGAACGGCGCATCGTTGAACGCGCTGGTCGCATTCGGATCGGCGATGCCAGCCTCGTTCGCGGTCATGTACCCGGTAATTTTGCCTGTAAGCGACCGCCCCGTCATCACGGGCACGCTGTACCCCTGGTCCGCGAG
>DAHWIP010000033.1:0-11288 GCA_027344975.1 Phycisphaerae bacterium | reverse complement strand
TGGGGGAATTCAAATACGATTGGGTGATCTGATCCCACGTCCACCCGGCCCGGAAGCGGAACAGACCGTCGATATGCCGGTTCAAATAGTAAAAATTCATATCCAATGCCTGAATATCGGATGAGGCGATGCTGTAGGCCCCGCTCGGGCTCGGTTCCGAGTAATCGAAAGAGTAACCCAATTCGAGGTTTGGAACCGGCAGGTAACTGACCCGGCCGCCGATCGATTTGCCGTTCTGGGCGGATGGATTCCAGTTGCCAAAGTTGAGGGCGGCTGTGTTGTTTCCCGTTGAAATAAGCTCGGGCCCCTGAGAAACAAACAGAAAATAGGTAAAATATCCGAGGTCATCGGGAGCGGGAATGCCACCGCGTGTCCAGGCGCCGAGTTCATTGGGCGGTAACAGATTGTCCTGCAGTGAGCCATCCACCAGCCAGCGATTCCACGGCGCCGTGTTGTAATTACCCACAATGCCCCCGATGGGGCTGGTGATGAGTCCGGCGCCGAGCGTCATGTAATCATTGAGCAGATAATTAATATTTGCGGCCCCGATATCCGCCTCGGATCCGCCCGCCTGACCGCTTTGGGTGTAAAAATCGAAGGCGACGTTGGCAAACATGCGCTTATCCACCCGCACCTGGATCATCGGACTGGCATCGGCGTAGAACGTGGAATTTGATCCACCTTTATTGATGAACTGCGTATTGATGTCGCCGGCAATCAGTACGTGGACATTCTTGGATTCCAAGGCGTCGATACGACCGGATTCCCGGTTCATGCGGCGAATCAAACGCCGGATTCGCTCGTGAATCCGCTTCTGCTCGGCTGCAAAATCGGCGGGCGATGATTTCGACGTCTCCGCTTTGAGCTTTTTCTTCAGCTTTAACTGTTCCTTCTGCATGGCACGCATGGCCTTGGCCATCTGCTGCATCTGCGATTCCAGCTTCTGATATTTTTTATTCAGTTGCTGATAGCTTTGAGAATTTTGAACACCGTTCGAGCCTTGAGCGTATACCCAAGTGGCGGGTGTAGCGGCCAACCCCATCGCGAGTGCCATCACCGCCAGCCGCCTCCGGCGCGCCCGCTCGGTAATGGTTCGACCTGTTGATTGAAACTTCATGGCTTGAACCTCCTCAAGAAGTTGCTACCCGCCGTCCATCGGCGAAGCAGCTCACATCAAGCGCCCGCAGTCACGTTGGCTGCGGGTGATGGACTAAAGCTCATGCGAAGCATCTCACACCGCATGGAAATTCGCCTCAGATATGTTCCGTAATTTATCGTAGGGAATTTACTTATTCCACTGGTGCGAGAAATTTTCGTCTGATGCCGACCCATTGCTACCGCGGCGGATCGACGAAAAGAAAGAAGGCGAGCCCGAACAAACAGGCTCGCCTCAAATTTACAGTCTTTCCGATGCATAATCTGAACGCACCAATAAAACCTTCGACCTTTGGGTAACGTCAGGATTTAGGCTTAAACGCCGACGCCATATAGTCGATCACCTGCCACCGTTTATGCCGACTGAGCTTATCGCGAAATGCCGGCATCGGGGATTTGCCATTGCTGAGCTTCCAAAATATGGCGCCTTCACCCTGTTTCCAGAATGAAGCTTTTTGGAAGTCTGCCGGTTTGACGCTCAAAAACGCCCCGGCGGTGCCATTGCCATTGCCGTGCACGCCGTGACACATGACACAGTTGGTATTGAATATGGCTTTCCCAGCGGCGATGTTGGCAGCCGTCATCTTCGTCGGGTTCTTAATTTTGTCGGCCCGTTTGGGGGCCTTCCATTTGGCTTCACTGATGGTGGCGTGACGCGTGTCCGTGTGGGCCAGTGCCAATGAACCCGCCGTCAGCAATCCAGCCATTGTCAGAGCCACCGCCAATGCTTTTCGTTCAGCCGAATAACGTTTAACCATACGATACACTCCTGAAAAAATCGCAGCTTTTTAAGTGTGCGACCTCAACTTCACTTTGCCCGTCTCCCTGAGTTTACCGACCTCTGCGGCAAATTCAACATCTGCTGCCTGATGCCCGTCCAGACCATGCAGCATAACGACGCTTCAGCACCCGCTCGGCGAAGCGAATGAGCCTCTTAAACATAGGGAAAATCACTAATTCACAGCAAAGTGCATTGTGCGATAAGCATTCGATTTCTATGCTGATTCGTGTCAATAAGGAGGCCTTTATGCCATATACGGCGGGATCGCGATCTGGGAATTTTTCTTACACCAGCGAAGACTTTGCACACTCCCCCCTGATTCTTTTTTATGAGATCACCCGTGCGTGCAATCTGCGCTGCCGCCATTGCCGAGCCGTCGCGCAGCCGCATCGGGACCCGCGGGAACTTACGGCCGAAAAATCCAAAGAATTGGTCATTGAGGCCGCCAAATTTCCCAAGCCTCCCATGATCGTGCTCACGGGAGGTGATCCCATCAAGCGACCGGATATTTTTGAATTGATCCATTTCGCTGTTGCGAAAGGGATGCGCATCGCGCTGACTCCGGCGGCCACACGGTTGATGAATCCGCAGGTGGTGGAACAACTCAAAGCATCCGGTCTGCATCGCCTCGCTATCAGCCTCGATGCTGCCGATGCATTGACGCACGATCAATTCCGGGGCGTACCGGGTAGTTTCGGCCGTACCGTTGATATTATGCGTTGGGCCGGCGAATGCGGACTGCCGTTTCAGGTTAATACCACCGTGACTGCGGCCAATGCACACCAACTGGAATCGATTCATCGATTACTTGCGGATTATCATCCCGTGCTCTGGTCGGTATTTTTTCTTATACCGACGGGGCGGGCGGCGAACATGCCGAGGGTTTCGGCGCAGGAGGCTGAAGACATATTCGCAACTCTGCTCCGGTTGAGCCGAAACGGACCATTTGCCATTAAAACCACCGAAGCACCCCACTACCGGCGATTTCTTCTGCAGCAGATGGAAAATCAGTCTTCAGCAGGCATCCGGAAATTACCCGGTAATCTGATCGGCACCAACGACGGCCGCGGTGTGATGTTTGTAAGCCACATCGGGGAGATTTTTCCCAGCGGTTTTCTTCCGATTGAATGCGGTATCTTTCCCCGTGATTCCATCATTGATGTCTATCAGAGCAGCGAGTTATTCCAATCGCTGCGCAACCCCGATGCACTGCGTGGCAAGTGCGGGCAGTGTAACTATCGGTATGTTTGCGGTGGCAGCCGGGCGAGGGCGTTTGGTGTCACGGGAGACCCCCTCGCTGCCGAGCCGGATTGTGCCTATGGATTAACCCAACAGCTAACGGAGGCTACGTCATCATGCTGAGTGTTTCAAATTTATTATGTGATGTGCAGGCTGGTAACGAAAAACTTCGCTATGGACACCGTAAACCTGACGGAGAATCGCAGGCGGTACCCCGGCCGGTGGTCGTCTGGGCACTGACAAAAGCGTGCAACCTGAAATGTGTTCACTGCTATGCCAGTGCGTCGGCCGAGCCCGCCCCCGGTGAATTGTGCCACTCCGAGGCCCTGGACGTGATTGATGATCTGGCGAGGTTCAAGGTGCCGGCCGTACTCATGAGCGGAGGTGAACCGCTGATGCGCCCCGATATTATTCCCCTGATACGATACGCGCGATATCGTGGACTTGCGTGCACACTTTCAACCAACGGTACTATGATCGACGATCTCATGGCGGATGAATTGGCCAACGTCGGCCTTAAATATGTCGGCCTGAGTCTTGATGGCACTGCCGCTACGCACGACAAACTTCGGGGCGCCAAGAAGGCATTTGAGCGAAGTTTGGCGGCGATAGATCGCTGCGTTCAGCGCGGCATCAAGGTGGGCGTACGATTCACCGCCCATGCGCTGAACATCGACGATATGGACAGTATTTTTGACATCTGCGCCCAACACCGCGTAAACCGCCTATGTGTTTATCATCTGGCTTACTCCGGGCGTGGGGAGGGAATGCAAAGGGTCGATCTGACACCGGCGCAAACCCGCCGGATGGTTGACAAAATTTTTGCCAAATGCCGGGAGTTTCATGCGGCCGGTCATCCACTGGAAATATTAACGGTCGATAACCATGCCGATGCTGCGTACCTGCTCCTCCAAATGGAGCATACCGATCCACAGCGGGCGGCAAGCGTGCACGAGCGGCTGGCCGGAACCGGGGGTAATCGCTCGGGCTGCAACATCGCCGCCATCGATCCGGTTGGGAATGTCCATTATGACCAATTCTCCTGGCATTACTCGTGCGGCAATGTGCGTGAGGAGGCGTTCAGCTCAATATGGTCATCCGCGCGTGATGAACGACTGGCTATTCTGCGTAATCGGCGCACTTATCTGCCGGATCGGTGCCAGCACTGCCGCTTTCTGGACGTCTGCAACGGAAATCTACGAACTCGCGCCGAGGCCGCTACTGGAGACTGGCTTGGCTTTGATCCTGGATGCTATCTGACGGATGAAGAGATCGGGGTGAAGCATCTGGCCTGTCTCCCCGGCTGATGCCGATTCTGCCACCCCCAGGGACATGTGCTCCGGAAACAGGGTATGGCTCCAGCAGGGATACTCTGGCCGCCATGCCAGTTACGGCCTCGCAATTCAGTTTGAACTGAGAGATGGCTAAAAAAACGGATTTCGGTCATTCGCTTTGACTTTCTCTCACTCGTTCTTCGCGCTCGCCTATAATAGCGGTGCACCGTGGAGGATTGTGGTGATGGACAGACCGAAGCGGGTTGTCATCGTGGGTGCTGGGCCGGGTGGCTTGGCATCTGCCATGCTCTTGCGAAAAGCCGGTTTGGAAGTAACGGTAATCGAGAAGCGTCATGGCGTCGGAGGTCGAACGGGTCAGATACACGCTGACGGATTCAAGTTTGATGTCGGACCGACATTCTTCCTGTATCCGCAGGTATTGGAGCAGATATTTTCTGCCGCCGGATATGATCTCATGACGGAAGTGCCGATGGAGCGGCTCGATCCGCAATATCGGATTATTTTCGAACATGGCGGTGAAATTTCCGCCACTCCCAACGTGGAGCGGATGAAACAGGCTATCGCCCGGATAAGCCCACGGGATGCCGAGCATCTGGATGACTACTTGGCGGATAATCGGCGTAAGCTCGCGGCTTTTACGCCGACTCTGCAGAAACCGTTCAACTCCTGGCGCGATGCCCTGACGCCTGAGATGCTGAGAATGGCTCCCTTGCTGCGGCCATGGAATTCGCTCGACCGCGAGCTCAGCCGCTATTTTCATGATCCCCGCGTGCGGCTGGCATTCAGTTTTCAGTCAAAATACCTTGGGATGTCGCCCTTTCGGTGTCCCGGCCTGTTTTCCATTCTCTCCTTTCTCGAATACGAGCATGGCGTTTTCCATCCCTATGGAGGCTGCCACGCCATTATGCGGAAAATGGCCGAATTGGCGGCTGAAATGGGGGTCGAATTTCTGATGGGACAGGGGGTCGACCAGATTGAATTTACCGATGGGAGAGCCACCGGTGTTCGCGTTGGCGGTCATATTGTTCGATCTGATGCGGTGGTCATCAATGCGGATTTTGCTCATGCGATGACTCATCTGGTGCCCGACAATCTGCGTCGGCGGTGGACAGACCGGAAAATCGCCAAAGCCCGGTATTCATGTTCCACCTTTATGCTCTATCTGGGGCTGGATGGTGCGGCACCTCCGCTGGCACACCACAATATTTTTCTGGTGGAGAATTATCGCGATAATCTGGCAGATATCGACTCCCGTCACGTTCTCTCATCCAACCCCAGCTTTTACGTGCAGAACGCCTGCGTCACCGATCCGAGTCTGGCGCCACGGGGATGCAGCACGCTTTATGCGCTGGCTCCGGTTTCACATCTGCATCAGAATATTGACTGGGCAAAGGAGGCCCCGCGATTCCGCGAGATTCTTCTGAAACAAATTCAGCGCCTTGGAATTACCGATCTGAAAGAACGAATTCGATTTGAAAAAATGATCACACCTGTCGATTGGAACAGGGACTACAGCATCTATCGCGGCGCAACATTCAATCTGACGCATGATTTTGGCCAAATGCTTCATATGCGTCCGCGTAACCGGTTTGACGAACTCGCCGGAGTCTATCTCGTCGGCGGAGGTACCCATCCCGGCAGTGGTCTTCCGGTCATCTTTGAATCTGCCCGAATCAGCAGCCGTTTGTTGCTGGAGGATTTCGGCTATGGAGAGCGTTGGACTGATCTTCAGGCTGCCATGGCACCCATCCACACGAAGCCGACTCTCGGTTGTCGAACTCCTGTGGCAATCCCGGCTTAAGCGGAGTTGGTTCATGCCGCCATCCCCTGATCTCTCCGCCGACAAAAATACTGATGCTTTCCGGTTGCAGATGGACTCTGTGCGTCGGGCATCTGTCGTCTGGGCAGATACGCCGCTGTCTCATCGGCTGGAATGCATCCGACGATTTCGACGACAACTCATTGAATCGGCAGATGAGTTCGTTGCCGCATGTTCCCATTTACCGCGCCGATGTGCCGGTGAGACACTCGCATCCGAGATTATTCCCCTGGCCGACGCCGCAAAATTTCTTGAGCAAAACGCAAAACACATTCTTGCCGCTACGTCGCTGCGCCAATGGGGATTGAGAATCGTGACCGAGCGGAGGCCCTTGGGCGTGATCTTCATCGTGGGGCCGGGTAATTACCCTCTTTTTCTTCCCGGTGTACAGGTTCTGCAGGCGCTGGCGGCGGGAAATGGGGTCATTCTTAAACCGGGCCGCGAAGGCACACGGGCGGCTTCATATCTGCAAAAGGCACTTCTCGCAGCTGGCGTGCCGGATCATCTCTTTGAGGTTATCCCGGAAGCGATTGACGGGGTGCAACAGGTGATGAACGCGGGCGTGGATAAGGCCATCGTCACCGGTTCGCAGCGAACAGGCCGGGCTGTCGCCGCACTGATCGCGACCGGCCGGCCGACGGCCACTGTGATGGAACTCTCCGGCGCCGACGCCGCCATCGTTCTCCGCGGTGCGGATATTCAGCGTGCGGCCGATGCCATCGCATTCGGCCTGAGCTTCAATGGCGGTAACACGTGCATGGTTCCGCGGCGTATTCTGGTGGATCAATCCCTCGCTGAAAGTTTTGTGAACGCGCTGCGTAAGAGCCTTCTGCAATCACCGACCATTGACTTTCATCCATCTTACTCTGACGCGATTTCGGCACTCGTTGACGCCGCTATGCGCAATGGTGCGTCCGTCATTTGTGGCCGGTGGGATCGGCAGGCTCATCTCGGGCCGCTGGTGCTCAGTGGAGCTTTCAAGCCCGGGCAACTGCCGGGTGCCGATGTGCTTGGCCCCGTAGCGGGCCTGTGGACGTTTCGCGACATGGACGAATTGTACGATCTCTATGCCGATTGTCCGATGCGACTCGGAGCATCTATTTTTGGTCCGAGCGAACTTGCGATGTCTGTTGCGGAAAAGATTGATGCCGGTTGTATCTGTATCAATGACCTGCTTGCGCCGACCGGCCACCCGGCGGTGACGCTTTCGCCCCGAAAAGACAGCGGATACGGGGCCACCCGTGGAGCGGCGGGGCTGCTGGAGATGACATCCCCGGTGAGTGTTATTGAGAGGACCGGTCGTTTCGTGCCGCACCTGACTCGTAGCAATGTCGAGAATGAAGATCAACTGAAAAACATCATGCTCCTTAAGCATGCGCCGGGTGTGACAAAAAAAGTTGCCGCCATGCTCCGTATAATCAAAGGCCGGTGATGACGCCTCGTCATGCCTGTCAATGGCTCTGAACAGATGGAAAGGATTGAATAAACAATGTCCAAGGCTGGAACCGTAGCGGTGATCGGTGGAGGGTTGGCCGGCTTATCGGCCGCCTGTACTCTGGCAGCCCGTGGTTGGAACGTTCGAGTGTTTGAACGCAACAGCTGGCTCGGAGGTAAAGCGGCGGAATTAAAACAGGACGGCTTTCGGTTTGACATGGGACCGACGATTCTGCTGATGCCATCCGTCCTGCGAAAGATATTCTCCGAGGCGGGGCGCAAGCTGGAGGATTACCTCGATCTGCGCCGCCTCTCGCCGCAATGGCGGTGTTTTTATTCTGACGGCTCCATATTAAATCTGACCGAAGATACTGCTGCGATGGATGGAGAGTTCGCCAGGATGAAGGCGGGCGAGTTGTTGAGTTCGGAGTACCGCCGACTGCTCGCGTCGTCCGCTAAGATGAGCAGGCTTTCGGAGAAATATTTCTTCTGGAAATCGGTCGGTTCGCTGGCGGATACTTTTGATCTCAAATCTACATTTCAACCCTCGGTATTGCAGGATCTGCGGGATATGAAAATTGGGCGGACACTGGGCGGCACGGTTCGCAAAATGATTTCTGATCCGCGCGTCGCCCAGATGGTGGATCATTTCACCCAGTATGTCGGCTCCGCCCCCGCGCTCTCACCCGCCGTCCTCCTCGGTATCGCTGACATGCAGTTGGGGGAGGGTATCTGGTATCCAATTGGAGGAACCCGTGCGGTTCCGCTGGCCCTGGAGCGGCTTGGTCGGGAACTGGGTGTGGAATATGTAACGGGCTGCGGTATTAAGCAAATAACGGTTGAGTCCGGTTCCGCCCGTGGCGTTGTGACCGATCGGGGGGATACCTTCAACGCTGACGCGGTTGTGAGCAATTCCGACTCTGTCTTGATGCATCAGGAATTGCTTGGTGCCGAAGCTCGACGTTTCGCTTCGCGCCGGAAATATGAACCCGCCTGTTCGGGCGTGGTGATGTATCTCGGACTTCGCAGGCGGTATGACCATCTCGCCCACCACAATTTCGTCTTTTCACGCAGCGCCGAGGCCGAATTTCATGATATTTATCAGCTCGGCCGCCCCGCGGAAGACCCGACATGCTACCTCTGCGCACCAGTCGTTACCGAGCCGGCAGTTGCCCCGGCGGGTGGTGAAGCGTTGTATATTCTCGTGCACACGCCTTATCTCCATGACGGGCAGAATTGGAAAACCATGTACCCGGATTATCGGAAGCAGATATTAAAAAAACTTGCATCCGTCGGAATGGAGGACCTCGAAAGCCGCATCGTCATGGAGGAATACCTTACGCCGGAAAGCATTGCATCGCGATATCACGTCTGGAAAGGGGCCATTTACGGACTGGCCAGCCATGGCCGCCTGACCGGCGCCTTCAAGCCGGCCAACCGCAGCCCGGACATCCGCAAGCTGTATCTGGCCGGCGGATCGGCCCACCCGGGTCCGGGTATGCCGATGGTGCTCATGTCCGGCTGGATAGCCGCCGACACGCTGTGCAAGGATTTCTAAATTCAGCTGCGGTGGAGAAATACGGCTCCCCATCAAATGGCGAACCACGTGCGGTGAACGTAACGGCGGGCTCATACGATAGCCTATAGCCATGTTTATGCGATATTTCTCGCATCCACTTCCATGAATGGGTTATTTCGGTCGCAGCAGGCTTAAGTTGGAAAACGCTACCTGAAACAACAAACGATGAGGCGAAAAGTCAATATATTCGCAGGTTGAAATATGCTTATACCATCAGGCGATCTGCCATTTTGGCATGTAATTCAATGGGCATGCTCGGCTCCAAGGCCATTTTCCGTTAAAAACACATGGTAAAAGCGAAATTTTCTCTTGGTACGCGATTTGTGTTGAGCCAGTTCGTAGCAATGCCTGAGCCCGGCTTAAAATTGTGGCCTGAGGCCAACCCGCATTGCCGAAAGGATTTTTATGGCTCTTGATAAATTAACGGTAAAAGCACGTGAGGCACTGGAGTCGGCGCAATTATTGGCGGCATCTTCCAACCATTCGGAGATCAACAGCCTGCACCTGCTCTCTGCACTTCTATCAGATGCGCAGGGATTGATCCCCCCCATTTTATCCAAGATCGGTGTTGAGCCGACACATGTGAAACGGGTTTTGGATGCAGAACTGAGCCGCATGCCGACCGTCTCAGGTGGGGCTCAGCTTGGCGGGTCACGCGACCTGTCAGCGGCATTGGCGGCAGCTCAGCAGGAGGCGGATCGTCTCAAGGATGAATACGTATCGACAGAGCACATGCTGCTGGGATTGCTTGCGGCGGGCGGTCCGGCGCGTGATCTGCTGACGACCTTGGGCATCAAGCGTGATGCGATCCTCTCCGCTCTGAAGGATATTCGCGGCAATTCGCGGGTGACCAGCGAAGACCCGGAGGGGGCGTATCAGGCGCTGGAAAAATATGGGCGTGATCTGGTTGAGGCGGCCCGCAAGGGAAAATTGGACCCCGTCATCGGCCGGGATGAAGAAGTGCGGCGCTGCATGCAGGTTCTCAGCCGCCGCACCAAAAACAACCCGGTACTCATCGGCGAACCGGGCGTGGGCAAAACGGCCATCGTGGAAGGGCTTGCCCAGCGGATTCTCTCCGGAGATGTGCCGCAGAGTCTGCGGAATAAACGTCTGATTGCCTTGGATATGGGAGCCCTGCTGGCAGGAGCGAAATATCGCGGAGAATTTGAGGATCGGCTCAAGGCGGTGGTGCGGGATGTGGAGGCATCGGAGGGGAATGTGGTATTGTTTATTGATGAGTTGCACAATGTCGTGGGAGCAGGTCGGGCGGAGGGGAGCATGGATGCATCGAACCTGCTCAAACCAGCGCTGGCCCGCGGCCAACTGCGATGCATCGGCGCCACGACGCTGGACGAGTACCGCAAATATATTGAGAAAGATCCGGCACTGGAAAGGCGATTCCAGCCGGTGATGGTCCTGCCACCATCCGTCGAAGACACCATTACCATTCTGCGAGGCCTGAAACCGCGCTATGAAACGCACCATGGCGTGCGAATTCAGGATGCGGCACTGGTGGCGGCCGCCACCCTCAGCCAGCGCTATATCACCGACCGGTTTCTCCCGGACAAGGCGATTGATCTGGTGGATGAAGCGGCGAGCCGACTGCGTATTGAAAATGATTCGCTTCCCAGTGAGCTGGATGACGTGCGGCGGCGGCTGATTCAACTGGAGGTGGAACGCGAAGCACTCAAGAAGGAAAAAGATGACGCATCGCGCAAGCAGTTGGAGCAGGTGCAGAAGAGCATCGCCGAACTCAGCGAACGCAACAGCGTGCTGACCGCCAAATGGGAACGGGAATCGGGCATGCTGCGATCCATCAAATCCACCCGTGAACAGCTTGAATTGCTGCAGACGCGCCTGGAGGGTGTGCCGCCGGACCATGTCGATTTGCGCGGCCTGGTCTTGTCCGGATTCGACATCAAGGCTCGTGTGGAGAGCGGCGAAGGATCGGAGCCGGGATCGAAACCCCTCCTCAAGCCGGTCGGC
>DAHWIP010000339.1:0-630 GCA_027344975.1 Phycisphaerae bacterium | reverse complement strand
GAAAATAGGTGTCGGCAGTTGTTGCGAAAGCATCAGTCCGCGCGGCAATTTTACGCCGCAGATGGCACCGGTTTTCTGATATTCCTTCCATCCGCCGCCCGCGATATAACCGCGTACCACGCATTCAATGGGAATGACCGCTGTTTTACGTACCAGCACGGATCGGCCGGCCAATTGTGCCCGAAACGGCCGCAGCGTCGCGGGGAATTCCGCGGGGCGTGTGGCCAGAAGATGGTGCTGAATATGCGGTTGAAACAGTTTGAACCAATAGTTGCTCAATGCGGTGAGAATAATTCCCTTTTCCGGTATTGGCGTTGGCAAAATGACATCAAACGCACTGATGCGATCGGTAGCCACAATAAGCAGTTGTGGGCCAAGATCATAAACATCGCGCACTTTGCCGCGCCGCAAAGGAAAGCCGGGGAGTTGTGTTTCGATAACTGTAGCCAAAATTCTCTTCTGCCTTTCTAAGACCCTGAATGGCCGCTAGTTTAGAGATTCGCGGCCAGTACGCAATGGCGCACGCAAATTCGGAAGCGGAAATATCGGCTTGTAAATAGTTGACGCAACGTTGCGCATGAAGGCCCATGCCGCAGTCTTGCATCCACAATTATAAATCTTCTCTGAAAC
>DAHWIP010000338.1:0-630 GCA_027344975.1 Phycisphaerae bacterium | reverse complement strand
ATAGAATTCGCTGATCTAAAATGCCAATATTTCGGCATACCATTTTGCTCAACCACCTGCTATAATTCCTGTCCGCCGGGCGCGTGCGAAGGATAGTAATTCGCAAGCTGCTGAAAACAGTGAAACAGAGGTCAAGCTGAACTGGCCTGTGCGCCGTGAGAACTTGACTTCATGAACCCCTGACCAACACAAGGACTTGAGAATGCCACAACTGCCAGTCGCCAAACTAGCTTTGGAAGATGGAACGATATTTTCCGGATTAGCGTTTGGCGCTTCGGTCGCCCGCGCCGGTGAGGTTGTTTTTAACACCTCGCTTAGCGGGTATCAGGAAATTTTGACTGATCCATCTTACCGGGGACAAATTGTTACCATGACCTGCCCGCAGATCGGCAATTATGGCATTGCCGATAGTTCGGACGAGGAATCTCTACATCCCCAGGTGGAAGGCTTTATCATCAAAGAACTTTCAACATTGGTAAGCAATTACCGGGCCGTTGAATCACTGCACGACTATCTCCTGCGGCACAACGTCCCCGGCATTGCCGGAATTGATACCCGCGCCCTGGTCCGGAAGCTTAGAACGCAGGGAGCCTTAAAGGGTGTTATCTGTACCGATCCCGCCCAGATTTC
>DAHWIP010000337.1:0-643 GCA_027344975.1 Phycisphaerae bacterium | reverse complement strand
GCCCCCCAGCAGCTTTTTCCGAATTGTTCGGCGCCCCAATGAGATACTCCTTGTTGACGGACACGGGTTCGGCCACGGTGTGGGCCTGTCGCAATGGGGAGCCGAAAAACTGGCCACCGAAGGGTACAGCGCACGCTATATTCTGCAGATGTACTATCCCGGCAATATTCTTCACAGGGAATGGTAAATTGCTCGCTGCCGCCGGGTCTAAATACAGCTCGAATTTGTTGTTGCATAAATGACGCGCCGGGAACCCTACTGTGAACCACATCATCCATGACATGGCATGGGCGTATACGTCCGGCGAAGCTTTCAATTACCCACAAGTCCGGTAGCGGAATCAGCTACTCCCTTTGAAGGGGCGGCAGCCTGTGGAGGCCACGGTATGAAACAGAAAAATGCTTCTACCCTGGTGGAATCATGGTGGTCATTGCGATTATCGCGATTCTCATTAGATTACTCTTGCTGGCGCTGTCGCGGGCGATGAATAAACTTATTGATGCGATCGTGGTTCGAGAGCATCAGGCCGATCGACCCAAACCGCACGATTATCAGATCATCCCCGCGGACGGTACCCCATAGGCTGGGGGGGGATGAATGTTGTAACTTTGGCAGCGGGCCTCGGACGGACCCGTGTACGTAT
>DAHWIP010000336.1:0-684 GCA_027344975.1 Phycisphaerae bacterium | reverse complement strand
TCATCAACAGTGGCTGCGCCAATGTTTGCACCGGAAAGCGCGGTCTGGTGGATGCGCGGGAAATGTGTGAACGCACCGCCGCAATTCTCACAAGTCGCGGCATGGTCATGCAAACGCGCAACGTGCTGCCCTCAAGCACGGGCGTCATTGGGCACTTTCTGCCGATGGAAATAATTCGCTCGGGAATTGACAGCTTGGCATTACACATCGGAGACTCTGCCGAGCATGGCGAAGCCTTTGCCAATGGCATTCTCACGACTGATCTGAAAACTAAAACCGCGTTTACGCAAGTTAAATCAGGCCGCCGGACCATCACATTGGCGGGCTGCTGCAAAGGTTCGGGCATGATTGCGCCGAATATGGCCACCATGCTGGCCTATGTCGCCACCGATGCCGCCATCAGCCCATCCGCTCTTCGCGCCGCCGTAAGATATACCGCCGATAGCACGTTTAATTGTGTCACGGTGGATCAGCATACCAGCACCAGTGATACTTTTGCGGTATTGGCCAATGGGATGGCGGAAAACCCGCGCATTGAACCGGGCACGCCGTCCTGGCGTACCTTTTCTCGTGCCCTGGAAGAGCTATGCGATTCTCTGGCCCGGCAAATCGCCGCTGATGGCGAAGGTGCGACAAAACTTGTCACGGTGCGCGTTCTTGGTGCCGCCACAGACCATTGTCGTT
>DAHWIP010000335.1:0-684 GCA_027344975.1 Phycisphaerae bacterium | reverse complement strand
CGTACACTTCCGCGTGCCGGCTCGACGCCACGGGCGACACCCGCTCCACCGCCAGACCCGCACGGTGACACGCATACCGAAAGGCATCGCCATACGTCCCGGATGCCTCTATCGCCACTCGTAACTCCCGCCCGGCCGCCAGGCCCTGGAGAAAGCCTATCGCCATGCCGAGTTCCTCAGGTTGCGCCACCATCACCGGGCGATCCGTCTGGACATCCGACCAGCGTACCACCAGGTACAATTTCTCCTTGCCCACATCCACTCCCACCACCGCGGCCTGGTCTTCTCGGTCCGCCAGAATTTGAGCCACGTCCACATTCTGGACATTTTGGCTACGATATGTTTTACTATTCACCATGGGGATGACCTCCTGTAAGGCGTTACTTGCCGACGGTACCCCCGTCGGTCTATCAGCGCATTTTGAGGCATCCCCTCTTTTTTTGCACTACCTCTTTTCACCACCTTGTTATAGCCAACTCCTGTGAATCCGTCGTCCGTCCGTCTTGGTGTCCTGCCCTTCATCCTTGAGCACACCGCACTCAACACACGCCGCACTCAACGCTTGCGATCTTGTAAAAATTCTGCGATGATCCATGGCTTAGGCTACAGGTTATTTTTTAAGGAAAACAACTATGCGACGTTTCTCCCACGCTCTTTCACACCGTCTACCGCAGCCCGCCATTC
>DAHWIP010000334.1:0-702 GCA_027344975.1 Phycisphaerae bacterium | reverse complement strand
TGCCGGGTGGCGCTGATTTGATTATGAGCGACATGGCCCCCAATATGTCCGGTATTGCCAGCGTCGATCAGGCGCGCGCCATTGATCTCGCGGAGCTGGCTCTGGACATGGCCCATCGCTGGCTGGTGCCGGGTGGAGCGCTGCTGATCAAGGTGTTTATGGGCTCCGGCGCGGAGGATTTGCGCCGGGCGCTGCGCCGGGACTTCAAGAAAATCGTGGTACGCAAGCCGGAAGCCTCGCGCGCGCGCTCCACCGAGCAGTATTGGTTGGCGCTGGACTTTCAGAGGGTTGCGCAGGAAAGGTTGGACAACGGCGGTGCGAGTTCCCTATAATCTGGCCACGCGCAGTTAGCTCAGATGGATAGAGCGTCGGCCTCCGAAGCCGAAGGTCACTGGTTCGACTCCAGTACTGCGCACCAAATTAAGTTAAAGGTCTGAGTATCGTACCTGGGTTTTCTTTGTCGTCATCCTGCTTAAACGCTCTACTGAGGTCAATTTTCGGCGCTTTTGTGCAACAACGGGGCATACACGTTCCACACACCTTGATCAAAGCGCCTTGTGCAATGAGCTCCTTGAGCATCTTGGACAAATCCTGGTCGTATCTTTCCGGCGCTTTGTAGGCACCATGAGCCATGTCGACGGAATCATCATCAGGAACACTCTTAGTTCTTGACCCGCCTCCAAGAGGTTTCCGGCAAGACGC
>DAHWIP010000333.1:0-708 GCA_027344975.1 Phycisphaerae bacterium | reverse complement strand
CAAGTAATGCATGGAACGCCGATGAAGAAAATGTTATAGAAGCAGTTGGAGTATCAAAGGAGAATGGAATTAATTTTGTTGATACAGCCGAGCAGTACGGAAACGGGAACAGTGAAAAGGTACTGGGAAGGGCTTTAAAAAAATATGGCAGGGAAAATTTCTTCGTTGCTACAAAAGTGTATGGGGCCCATCTTAGGTATGACGAACTGCAGAGAGCAGCCGAAGCTAGTATTAAGAGACTTGGAGTAGATCGCATCGATCTTTACCAGATTCACTGGCCCGATCCATGGGAGCAGATTCCTATGAGCCAGACATTCAGGGCAATGAAAAAGCTATACGAAGAGGGTAAAATCAGGGCAATAGGTGTCAGCAACTTTGCGGTCAGGGACATTGAGGAGGCAAGAGGAATACTGGGAGATGTCCCAATAGTATCAAACCAGGTAAGGTATAATCTACTGCAGAGAAACATAGAGGAAGAAGTTATTCCATACTGTAAAAAACACAATATAAGTATAATTGCATGGAGTCCACTGGCACAGGGTGTGCTGACTGGAAAGTACAACCCGGGAAATATACCCAGGGGTGATGTTAGGGAAGGAAACGAACGTTTTGCCCCTAAGAATCTTGAGGCCGTAAAGGAAGTTCTTTCACTACTGAGGTCTCTTGGTGAGAAATATTCAAAAACGCCAGCACAGATTGCTCTGAACT
>DAHWIP010000332.1:0-754 GCA_027344975.1 Phycisphaerae bacterium | reverse complement strand
TCTGGACGGGTTAGTGGACAGATTCAGGGCCGGAAATGGCCCAGAAAGTGTCCAGCTACAATAACTGCCTGACCATGCGTCAGCGTCAGCGTGTCATTGCCATCCATGGCTCCGTGCTGACCCACATACGTGGTAGCCATTGCCGCAGAAGAGAAAAGACAAGACATCAAGACCATGCTAGTTTTCCACATAAGACCTCCCTACCATCAAGTGAGCGAAGATCCTGTATATGCTTTCCGAAAGCACTAAACAAGCCGCTGAAAATTTCAACTCCCTGATAACACGAAGGAATAGCCTGTGAGTGTGGCACTGGTGTATTTTGGTGGTACATTTTTGAAAAAAGGCTCAGGAGAATAACCTAAGCCTTTGTTTTATTTGGTGCGCCTGGAGGGACTCGAACCCCCGACCTACGGCTTAGAAGAAGATATGTTGTATCACGTAACATCCTGTAACTTCTCACTTCACAATAAAAACAACGCGCTAGAAATACCTCTCCAGTGCATTTTTTAGCCTCCGTAACCTCCTGATTACACGAAATACAGATTTTTTGACACGCACTGGTGTATTTGCTGGTGTATTTCTGCACGCGACCTACGACTCTTTGCCAACATATGTTGCCTTCGGAAAGCACCTGACCGACACCTGTGCGTCGTCGCTTGCCGTTGCCTTCGGAAGACATGTCCGATCTTTTCTTACCTCCGTTCGTGCTACCCACATAAAAGAGTATCCATGGAACGTCTGTGTCCATGACTCA
>DAHWIP010000331.1:0-756 GCA_027344975.1 Phycisphaerae bacterium | reverse complement strand
AAGGAGAGCGCGGTGCGCTTCGAGGCCGAGAACGTGCCCGAGGTGCTCGGTCCGGCGCGGTTCGAGAACGAGGTCGCACAGCGCACTTCGGTGCCGGGGGTGGCGACCGGGCTCGCCTGGACGCCGGTCGGGGGCGACATCCTGTTCATCGAGGCGGCGCGCCTGCCCGGCACCGGCAAGCTGATCCTGACCGGTCAGCTCGGCGATGTCATGAAGGAGTCCGCCCAGGCGGCGCTGAGTCTCGTCAAGGCGCAGGCCGAGGAGCTCGGCATCGACCCCAAGGTCTTCGATGCGAGCGACATCCACGTGCACGTGCCCGCCGGAGCGATTCCGAAGGACGGGCCGAGCGCGGGTGTGGCGATGTTCGTCTCCCTCGCTTCGCTTCTGAAGCGTCAGGTGGTGCGCCCGGATGTCGCCATGACCGGCGAGATCAGTCTGCGCGGCCTGGTGTTGCCCGTCGGCGGCATCAAGGAGAAGACGATCGCCGCGGCGCGCGCCGGCATCCGCAAGGTGATCCTGCCGGCGCGCAACCGGCGCGATCTCGAGGACATCCCGCAGACCGTGCGCTCGGCGCTCGAGTTCGTCTGGGTGGAGCGCGTCTCCGAGGCGCTCGAGGTGGCGCTCGCCGAGCCCGCCGAGGGCCGCAAGTCCAGCGACGCCCCGGCGCAGCAGCGCTCGGCCGCCTGAGGCGCCGGCTCGCCCGCGGCGGCGGCACCGGAGGGCCGCTGCGCGCGGGCGATGCGCTCAGGCGTGCGT
>DAHWIP010000330.1:0-759 GCA_027344975.1 Phycisphaerae bacterium | reverse complement strand
GAGCCGAGGAATTCCGCGACCACCCGCGGCACGTCCTCTTTTCGGTGCAGGCGTACCGCATACGGGAAACCATCGGCCTGGGCCGCCTTGATGAAGTCCTTCTTGTGCAGCGAGCGATCGCTGGCGGAAAGCCGTCCTTTGAAGAAGAGCTTTTGCCACTGCTTGACCATGCCGTCGCCGAAATTGTTGAGGACCACGATCTTGATCGGCAGATCGTAGGTGGTGACGGTCTCGAGCTCGCCGAGATTCATGCGGATGCTGGAGTCCCCGTCGATGTCCACCACCAGAGTGCGCGGATGGGCAAGCTGTGCGCCGATCGCGGCGGGCAGCCCGAAGCCCATGGTACCCATGCTGCCGGAGGTCAGCCACAGGCGCGGCCGGCGGAAATCGCAGTATTGCGCCGCCCACATCTGATGCTGACCGACGCCGGTGGAGATGATCGCCTCGCCGCGGGTGAGCTTGTTGATTTCCTCGATCACGTAATACGGCTGGATGAGCGGGCTCTCGCGATCGTAGCCCATGGCGTGGCGGCGCTTGAGCCCCGCGAGCGCCTCGTGCCACTGCCCAAGATCCTGCCGAAAGCCGTGGCGCCGTCCATACGCGGTGAGCGTGCGCAGCGCCTCGGCGAGCATTCCCACGTGGCTCCACTGCACGCGCTTTACCTTGTTGATCTCAGCCTGGTCGATGTCCAACTGAGCGATTCGTCTGGCGCCGCGCGCGAACTTGGCGGGCACCCCGGCCACCCGGTCGTCGAACCGG
>DAHWIP010000032.1:0-11489 GCA_027344975.1 Phycisphaerae bacterium | reverse complement strand
TGCAGGGCCCTGCGTCATTGAGAATCTGGATTTGTGCCTGCGAATAGGAGAGCATTGCAAGGCGGTGGCAGGCCGCCTTGGGCTTCCCTATGTTTTCAAGGCAAGTTTTGACAAGGCCAATCGATCCAGCAATACCAACTATCGCGGCGTGGGGATCGATGCCGGGCTGGAAGTGCTCGCCACGGTGAAAAGGCGGCTCGGAGTGCCGGTAACCAGTGATGTTCATGAATCACATCAGGTCTCGCAGGTGGCGGAAGTGGCGGATATTGTGCAGATACCTGCATTTTTATGCCGTCAGACCGACTTGCTGACTGCCGCGGCAAAAACGGGTCGTCCGGTGAATGTGAAAAAGGGGCAGTTCATGGCGCCGTGGGAGATGGGCAATGTGGTGGAAAAAATCCGGTCGGCTGGAAATCCGCAGGTCATGCTGACAGAGCGGGGCACTTTCTTTGGCTACAACCGGCTGGTAAATGATATGACCGGAATCGCCCACATGCAGTCATTCGGTGTGCCGGTGATTTTTGACGCTACCCATTCAACGCAGATGCCCGGCGGGTTAGGTCATGCTTCGGGCGGACAGCGGCAGTATGTCGGATTGCTGGCAAAAGCGGCCGTCGCAGCCGGAGTCAATGGCCTGTTTCTGGAAGTGCATCCCGAGCCGGATAAAAGCCCTTCGGATGCGGCCACCATCATGCCGATGGATCAGCTTGAATCGTTGCTCAAAACGTGCATGGCCATACGCGAGGCGTGCCGGTCGGCCTGATCGGCATCCGCAGCGGCCGCTGGATTTAATATTTTGACCTGAGGCCCCGTTCAGGCGCTGAACTGTCGCCGCGCCGCATTGGTCAGAAAGCCGGTGGATCGCAGGGCTTCTTTATCAATTTCGGATTCAAGCTCTTCAAGCCGGTGCCGCAGGGCGGGAGATGCCTTGCACATGTCTTCAATCGTTCGGACGGCATGAAGGACGGTGGTGTGATCACGACCGCCGAAAAACCCGCCAATTTCCGAAAGCGAATGATGTGTTTTCTTTCTCGCCAGATACATCGCAATCTGGCGGGGCAGGGCGATGGATCGACTTCGCGATTTGCCCTGCAGATCGGTGACTCGCACCCCGTAGAGTCCCGTTACCTGATTGACGATCTGCTGCAGAGAGACGATCCGCTCATTTACCGGAGTGGCATCGCCCAGAGCCATGACGGCGGTTTCCATGTCGTATTTTCCGCCGTTGAGCATGGCGTAGCCGTGGATTTTGCTTATGGCTCCTTCCAATTCGCGGACGTTATCCTCAAACCGCCGGGCAATCGCGGTGATGACATCTTCAGGCATCAGGATGCCGCGGAGGCGGGCTTTATGGCGCACGATTCCGCAACGTGTTTCGAAGCAGGGCCGACCTATGGGAGCGATCATGCCGTGTACAAATCGTGAGACAAGGCGCTGTTCGAGCATGGGTATTTCGCCGGGCATGGAGTCCGAACTCAGAATGATCTGTCGGCCGGACTGAAACAGGGTGTTGAAGGTATGGAAAAATTCTTCCTGGGTTGTCTCCACCTTGGCCAGAAAGTGCACATCATCCACGATCAATACATCCGGGCGCTGGCGAAACCGATTGCGGAATTCGGCGGTGGTTCCGTTGTGCACGGCGGCGATAAAGATGTTGATGAAGTGATCGCAGGAGACATATTCAATTCGCACATCCGGGTGCGATTTGAGCATCGCCTGACACGTCGCCTGGAGCAGATGGGTCTTGCCCAGCCCCGGTGCGCCGTGAATGAACAGGGGGTTGTAAAGTTTGCCCGGCTCGCGCACGACGGCTTGGCAGGTGGAATAGGCAAGTTCATTGGTCGCGCCGATGACGAAATTATCGAAGGTAAAATCGGGAGACAAAACCGTTTCTTCGCTCAGGCGAAGATGTTTGCCGACGGCTTCTGCTTCGTTGCAAACAAATTCTATTGTGATAAGTCGTCCGGATACCGCCTGAACCGACTGGGTGAAGGTCTCCTTGCAGTGATGCACCAGATGTCGCTTTTGAACGATGGTATTACAACTTAAGGTGAGCACGCCGGCATTGAGTTTCAACGGTGTGAGTTCTGAAAACCAGGATCGAACGATGGGGGCGTGAAACTGCTGAAGATACTCATAGGTATCGCCCCACAATTTTTTCGCATCATCGGCCGGTTCTTCAAACCGAATGACCCTTGTGTCTTCCCGTCGCACTAAAGGCATTGCTCCACAACCTCAAAAGAAGACTTACACTTTTACACCGTCCACCGCGCAAGGCCGCGATGGAACCTGCATCACTGAGGACCCTCATCATGGGTCGCGCAGCACACCCCCCATCCCCATCAATCCAGCCAGGCGGAGATCAAGAGCTCCACGAATACTCAGTCCCTCTTCCTGCCTTCCACACCCCCAAAGAATCGCACACCGGAACCGGATAACGCCGTCTCCAAATTCGCATCGCATCACCCCGAGACGATGTGGAGCAACGGCTATACCACCATCTCAAATCTCAATTGCTTCTGACAAGTATTGCTCCCGCAAAGCGCAAAAAATCTGCCGCTGCACCCGCGTTCAGACTTCATACCAACACCGCCGCGCAAAGCGCATTGAAACTGAAAATTACCGTCGCTCGTCCATGAGTGACGACTGCAATCAATTGCCCATTCATCAACGGCTGTGCATCGCATCCCGCGTGGGCTCAACCGCCTCGACAGAATTGTTGTCCCATTTCATTTTCACACCACCTGCCTGCACATCCACCTTTATCCGGTTCTCGGGGTATTTGAGATATCACTTCCGCCCGCTCAGCCGACGTTGGCAACAGCGAACAGCATGACAAACTTCAACCATTATTAACCCCGATTCACCAGCGTGTTTTCTTTCATTTGAAAGATAGCAACGGCTTAAACCGGTGTCAATCACCAATCGTCAAAAATGGATAAAAGACCGGTCAGTCGATACTTTTCACCATTGACATCGCTCGTCGGTCGCGATGAAAAATATGCCGGAAATGACCCATAAGATATATAGATTTGTAGATATAATTGCTGCCGCATGAAGTTAGATATCATCGCAGCCGCCCCGTTCGGAAATGCGTGAGGCTTTCCACCGTTATCGCCCGCTGCTCCGTTTATGATGGCGACCGAATCAACTTGGGTGTAATAAACTGCGACAAAGAAAAATCCGATCACGTGGGAGCATTCATCACACGGACACCATTTTGCCGTGGCGGCAAACGGCGATCACGCGCGAAGAGAACCCGGAAAAACGCCACCGCGAAATTCTGAAATGGTCCGACATCGGCAGACCCGTTTTGTCCCACTTTTGACACAAAAAATGGCTGGTCTATAATCGCCACTCTCTGGGGAGCTTTTAAGAGCGAGTCGGCAGCCATGGTTTGGGGTGCTGACGCGCCTTACCGGCTTCGAGTCAATCTGCACCATGTGCAGTCGCATCTTGCGGCTGATGGCGTGTGGCGGTTCAACTATTCGCGGAGGCATTATGCGGCATTTGCAAACAGCGTATCGTGGTGGACAGGTCAATTCGGTCGGAAAAATGAAACTCTTCAAGAGGTGTTTGATTGGCGCCGCGCTGATCGGCTGTGTTGGATCGGCCATCACGCTTCCGATGGTATCGCCGACGCCTGCCATGGCTGCAACGGCCCCCTCACAGAAACTGATCAACGATGCCGATCTGTTTATGCATTATTCGTTGGTCGGGAACGTA
The DNA here is from genome assembly GCA_027344975.1 of Phycisphaerae bacterium. Taxonomy (GTDB): domain Bacteria; phylum Planctomycetota; class Phycisphaerae; order WQYP01; family WQYP01; genus JAJZGD01. The sequence goes on along the minus strand of DAHWIP010000032.1, from coordinate 7,763 downwards.
AAACTGGCGGCGGCCTTCGGAAAATCCATTCTGGCGATGGCTCCTTCTCCGGTCGACGCTCTGCACGCGTTTGAATCCGCTGCCAATGGCCGAAACGTCACCGAGATCCTCATCGATAATCAGCAGGTGCCGGCCCTGAAAAAAATATCCGCCCAGATCAACTCACTGCTCAACGAAGGGCACATGGCCGTGGCACGTAATCCGAACCGCATCATGCAGGCCATTGCCGCTATGGATCAAAGCCCACGCGCATTTGTGGTTTCACGCGAACGTCTTCGGGCAGCGGGTGAGTTTGCCGTTCCTTTCTATATCCACACACTCAACAGCGAATCGCAGAAAGCCCTGCACCCCTATGTTCTGCAGATGATGAGCGATATCGGCAAACCCGTCATCAATGCCCTGGTCGAACAACTGGCCACATCGTCGGTCGCGGAGCGGGTCCAGATCATTCATGTGCTCGGCAACATCCAATACCCACAATCGCTCGCCTATCTCAAGCAGATTGCGGAAGACAAGGCGGCACCTGCCGATGAACGGGCGGCAGCGATTTCGGCCATCGCTAAGATTGACCCGACGGGAATCTACAGCCATCTGAATGCTGCTCAACAATATCTCTGGTTGGCAAAAGGTTACTTCAACCATCGCCCCTCTCTGGCACCCAATTATCCCGGTTATGCCACCAATCCGATCTGGTTTTATGATCCGAAACTCGATGACGTCACCGAAGTCGATGTTCCGACCGCAATCTGGTACGACGTGCAGTGCATGCGGGCCTGCAAAGCCGCGCTTCGGCTTGAGCCCAATTTAAGCCCGGCCATCAGCCTGTGGATTACCGCCAATCTGCGTCGTGAAGTCAATCTTCCTCAAGGCATGACCGATCCGAGTCTGCCGAAAAATGCGCCGGCTGCGGCGTATTACGCGATGGCCGCCGGTCCCCGCTATCTGAATCCCTCGCTGCGCGAGGCGTTGGGCATCGATAACAGCCGGCTGATTCTCAAGGTGCTCAAGGCACTTGCACAAACCGGCGGCGTTGCGGGGCTCGTCCCGTCGCCGACAAGCCCGTTGCTCCAGGCGATGTCCTACCCGGATCTGCAGGTTCGATTTGAAGCTGCTGCCGCACTTTCGGCGGCGAATCCGCTCAAACCGTATGTTGGATATGATCGGGTCGTGCCCATACTCTCCGAGGCCCTCGCACAGAGTGGAAAGCCCGTCTGCGTGGTGATTGAACCCTCTGCCCAGGACCGCAACAGCCTCTCCGCCGCTCTCCGATCTCAATTTCACATGATCGCCGCATCGACCACGGCTCAAGCGTTTGAGATGGCACGTCAGTCGCCCCTCATCAATCTGGTGGTGGTGCAGGGAGCCTCAAACATTCGTAATTTCACGCAACTCGCCGCCACCGATGCCCGGCTTGCCTATACGCCTCTGGTCATCATGGCTCATTCCGCCGCCGCCCGCCAATATCGGGTGGAGTTCGCCAATCAGCAGACCGTTAATATTCTTCCAGTAGGATCCGGTGCAAATGAAGTTCAAACCGCCTATCAGGGAGTGCTGGCCAGGCTTGGAGGCAACATCCCGTCAAGCCTCAGGCTTGCTGACGCTCTGCGCGCCGCCCATCAACTCAAGCTCATTGCCATGAATCGGGCCTCAATCTACAGCGTGCTACCGGCTCTACCGGCACTTCACGCGGCTCTTCATAACCGCAACAGCAAAGTGGTACTCGCTGCGGCACGGGTGTTGGGGCGCGTTCGCGATCCGATGGCCCAGCGCATGCTGGTGCGGGCCGCACTTCACAGTTCCGGCGCCGCAACCGACGTGCGGGCGGCCCTGTTTCGGAGCCTCGCCACGTCAGCCCGAAATCTGGGTGATGATCTCACCCGTGGTCAGATTCACGGCGTCATACGCGTAGCCATGACCGATCCGAGTGCACAGGTTAAGCTGGCTGCGGCACAGGCTTTGGGTGCCTTGAATATCCCCAGCAATCAGGCTTCCACGCTGATCCTCGGGAATCAAGATTAGTCCAACCGGGGGTTGATCACCCCGGCTTGAGATCATCGTGACTGTTTTGCAGCGATCGGGGAAGTTCGCCCTGCCCTGCAGCGGCACCTTCGAACAGGGCGCTATTGCGCGTCGGTAGTGTCGTGTCTGGCAATAAAAGGTGATCATAACCAGTGTTTCAAACCACTGGCGAGAGCATGGAATGAAGGCACCGTATAACCGAAAATGTGGGTGCCGATAATCAAAGCCACCACCGTCGTGGCCGCCAGCTGTACCACAGCCAGCGTCAAGGTTACAAGCTCGATGAAAACCGTTCGCAGCGTCCGCTTCAGGCGGCTGCGAAAATCGGCTGCGGTATCATCCACCATGATCCGAACCTGGTTGATACAGTAGATGGCTGCACCGCTGCAAAACGTCACGCCCAAGCCGGTGCTGATTCCGTAGATGGTAATATGGGTCGGCCAGTTTGATATCTCGGTCAGCACTCGAACTCCCCACATGCCGATTCCGGCTATGAGAAAAGTGGCTGAAACGAAAACACCGCAGCAGATGATGTAATCGCCCGGTTTCTGCGGGGTAAATGGGTGGCTTTCTGCAAGTTTTATCTTCAACATCTCGTTCCGGTGCCTTTGTTACCTGCACGTCTCAGCATCATTATTCTCCATTCTCACCGAAAGGTTAAACGTTCTCAGACGGCAATTGATGCATTTTCACCTCGGATGGATAAATATCTATCGTGGCCGGCCATGGAGGCAAATGGATGGGACCGCATTGAACACCGCACGCCTCGCCGCAGCAATCCCCCGCCCCACTGATAGAGGGCTGCCTGGAGCTTACGTGCCGCACCCGGCGTCTGGCTATCCCCCTGTCCGCATCCATCGATCGGCGACATCCGCCTGTCCGGTGATTACAATAATGAGTGATACGGCCGGAAAACTGAATCCGGTGCAGCTGATTTCAATTACGGGAGGTTCGATCGATGAAAAAAAAGATTCTGCGTGTGGGCCTTGGAATTTTGCTCCTGATCCTTATTGTTCTCGTGGTACTGTTTTTCTCGTTGGACAGTATTATTAAAAGTCAGGTCCAGTCCCGCGCCAGTGCCGCACTGGGCGTACCGACCTCTCTGCAGAACGCCTCACTTAATATTTTCGGCGGCAGTCTGACACTCAACGGACTCAAAGTCGCTAATCCTCCGGGCTATCAGGGCAAGTACCTCCTGACCATGGGCACGGGTATCGTTACCGTCGATACGGGCAGCCTGCTGAGTTCCACAGTCCGGATACCCGAAATTTTTCTCAACAACATCCATATTACGCTCGATCAGAGCGGATTATCCAGCAATCTCTCCGACGTGCTGGCCAACGCGCACAAGTATTCCGCCTCAGGCTCCGGCGCCAAAGGCTCTGCCTCTGCACAGGCGCCCAAATCGTCCTCCGCTGGCGGAAAGCGGCTTGCCATCAGCCGAATCGTCATTCCAAATTGCTCCGTTACGTTGCGCCTCGCGGCGGCGAAAGGGACAGCGGGCGCGGGTGTCACCTTTCAACTCCATAAAATCATCATTAATAAACCGCTTGATCCCAACGGTCGCCCGCTGCGACTTGCCGACCTGACCAGTGTCATTCTCAGCCAGATCGCCGTCCAGATAGCCGAAGATTCGCATCTGCCCCAGGCGCTCAGCGCAGCGCTCAAGGGGTCATCTAACCTGATCCTCAATTCGCTGGGGAAAGTCATGCAGGGAGGGGCGGCCGTTACCAAACCGATCGGAAAGGATATCGGCAATGCGCTGAATAATATTTTCCATCAGGGTGGTTCATCGAAGTGAGCATACCCCCGGTCAGCGTTGTATGGACGAAAGAATGGCCTGATGTCGCGATTTTCGCCGCCACCTATCTCGGATTGGCCCTGGGGGGCGTGCCGAGGACGAAGCTGGACCGCAGTGCCATTGCGCTTCTCGGGGCCATTGCGGTTCTTCTGGCCCGCCGCCTTTCATTCAACGATGCGATGGGGCAGGTCAGTTTTCCCACCTTGGCGCTGCTCATATCGCTGATGGTCATTTCCGCTCAACTGCGCCTGGCTGGATTTTATCAGTGGGTGGTGATGCGAATCGTAGAAGTTGCCCGTCGCCCGCGCAGTCTGCTCTGGGGTGTGATTGCCGCGTCCGCCGGGCTCTCCGCCCTGTTTGCCAATGATGTGATCTGCCTGATCTTTACTCCGGTGCTCTGTGTCGCTCTCAGGCGGGCGGGGCGGGATCCAGTCCCTTATCTGATGGCGTTGGTCACGAGTTCAAATATCGGTTCGGCAGCCACGCTGATCGGTAATCCGCAAAATATGCTCATCAGCCAGACTGCTCATCTGAGTTTTTTCGCATACACCGCAATGGTCATCCCTCTTGTGTTGGCCGTACTGATTTGCGACGGCCTGATCATCGGTTGGGTTTATCGCCGACGATTGGTTGCCGTCGTCTCCGTGCCGGGCAAATCACAGCCGTCGCATGAAAAAATTCACCCCCAATGGGGGATTATCCGCAAAACGCTCTTCATCATGTCGCTATTGCTCCTGGCCATGCTTCTGGGAGATGTGCTGCATCTCCCCATCGCCATTTCCGCCATGACGGCTGCGGGACTGGTCATGATCTCCCGAAAAACCCGTCCGGCCGATCTGTTTTCTCTTGTGAGTTGGAATCTGATCCTCCTTTTCGTTGGGCTGTTTATCGTTGTTGGGGATATTCAAAGCCGACAATTGCTCGACCCGGTCATCTCACACCTGGCCTCTATGGGGGTACATCTGGAGGCATTCCTTCCCCTTTCCGTCGTCACATTGGTACTTTCCAATCTGGTCAATAATGTACCCGCTGTTCTGCTCCTGAAACCGGTAATTCCCCTTTCCGCCACCCTGAGCTGGTATGTGTTAGCCGTGATCAGCACTTTTGCAGGTAACTTTACCATGCTCGGATCCATCGCGAATCTGCTGGTCAGCGAGCAGGCTAAAGCCAATGATGTACGGCTCGATTATGTCGAATATCTGAAGGTCGGCGTTCCAATCACACTGCTGAGCGTTGCCTTGACGGTAGTTTATTTCACATTCATCGCGCATGTGTAAATTGCTGTAAATCAAATGTTTATGTTGACCTATCGGGCAGTTACCGCCCTTTTTGGTTGGGCCGCCGGACTGTCCTGCCGCCAATGCGCTCGGCGGGAAAGATGCCCCATTGGGCGGCCGAAAATACCTTTTGCCTGATTTGACGCTCCTGACCCACGCGGTAGAATAGCGGGTCTATGTTGACGGAAGGCTGCAGGGTGCCCCATACGCGCGGTGCGTGGAGCGACCTGCGGCAAATGACAGGGTAAATCACCATGGCGCACAAAAAAGGGCAGGGTTCCACCAGTAACGGACGCGATAGTAATCCAAAATACCTGGGCATTAAGGCCTACGCCGGGGAACTGGTCACGACCGGTTCCATCATCGTGCGTCAGCGCGGGACCAAATTTAAGCCGGGCAAGAATGTCGGCTTGGCGCGGGACGATAGCTTATTTGCGCTATCGGATGGAAAGGTGGCGTTTGCTGCCAATCATCGGGTATCGGTTGAACCTCTGACCCACTGATCAACCGGATCGGCGTAAATCGATATCTCCATGGGTAAACGAGATTTTGGCGGCGGGCTGGTTGGTGACAACCTGACCCGCCGCTGATTTTTTACGCATATGCCATGTAAGTTGCCTCGACCATGCAAAACATGGCCATCTCCTCAGTTCACACTTCGGCATTCCGGCAGGAGCTTTGCGGCCGGTCAATGATGTAGGCCATTTGCCGCGATAAATGATCTCAGATGTCGTGATGGTGCGATGAAATGATTGATGGCTCAGGTTCTTGGGATGTTCATGCGAAGCGGTCTTTCCCCGGGGATGTGTGCAGTGGATAGGGGGAGCGGTGATGGGGCCGAGTAACGGCAAACTCCGGGCTCAGGCTTATTTATCCCGTCCGCCGATATGAGAACCCGCACGGAAGATGGTTAATATTTTTTGCGGCACGCTATTTGCGCATCGCGGTAAATCGATTACATTAGCCCACGCCCGAGTTGGGTTACAGAAAGGAATGCCAGAGCCATGCAAAAGCTGCTTGTCGCCAATCGAAGTGAAATTGCCATTCGTGTGATGCGGGCGGCGACAGAACTCGGTCTCCGAACGGTTGCCATCTATTCCCATGAAGACCGCTATTCTCTGCACCGATTCAAGGCGGATGAAAGTTATCAGGTGGGGGGGCCAGACGCGCCGGTTAAAAATTATCTCAATATTCCCGCCATCATTGAACTGGCCAAGGCGCACGATGTCGATGCGATCCACCCCGGCTACGGATTCTTATCAGAAAATGCCGACTTCGCCGAGGCGTGTCAGGCCGCCGGTATCACCTTCATCGGGCCGACGCCGGAGATGCTGCGCAGTTTTGGTGATAAAACCGCCGCCCGCGCCATCGCCCATCGTGCCGGCGCTCCGATTCTGCCCGGCACGCAGCATGGGGTCAGCGACCCGGCGAAAATAAAGAAGATGGCCCGTGATATCGGCTTTCCTCTGATCATCAAAGCCAGCTTTGGCGGTGGCGGACGAGGGATGCGTGTGGTGCAGAAGCCGGCCGACCTCGCCGCCAAACTTGAAGAAGCCCAGCGCGAGGCGGGCGGCGCTTTCGGAAAATCCGAGGTCTTTCTCGAACGCTACATCACCCACGCCAAACATATCGAAGTGCAGCTTCTCGGCGACAGTCACGGCAACCTCGTGCATCTTTTTGAACGCGACTGCAGCGTCCAGCGACGTCACCAGAAGGTGGTGGAGTTGGCCCCCAGCGTCGGGCTGGACCCTGAACTGCGCCAGCGTATCTGCGATACCGCCGTGCGGATCGGCCGCGAGGTGAATTATCGCAATGCCGGCACCGTCGAATTTCTGGTGGATATCGACACCGGTGAGTTTTTCTTCATTGAAGTTAATCCGCGGATACAGGTCGAACACACCGTCACTGAAATTATTACCGGAATCGATCTGGTGCGGTCGCAGATTTTGGTCGCCCAGGGACACAATCTGCATGAAGCGCCGCTGAACATACCGCGGCAACCGGACATGACCTACCGCGGCGTGGCCATTCAGTGTCGTATCACAACAGAAGATGCCGCCAATCAATTCACACCGGATTACGGTCGAATATCCAGCTATCGGTCGCCGGCCGGTTTCGGCGTGCGTCTCGACGGCGGTACGGCCTACGCCGGTGCGGTGATCACGCCATATTTCGACTCTTTGCTGGTCAAGTTGACCTGTTTTGCGCCGACGCTGGAAGAATCCATCAGCCGTTCGTTACGGGCCCTTTCAGAATTTCGCGTTCGTGGGGTAAAAACCAATATTCCATTCCTCGAGAATGTCGTGCGCCATCCGGATTTTGTTTCGGGACGTGCCATCACCACGCTCATCGACTCCACACCGTCGCTGTTTCGTTTTACCAGCCGGCGAGATCGTGCCTCCAAGCTGCTCAGTTATCTGGGCGAGGTGATTGTCAATGGATCGCCGGAAGTGAAAAAAATGCCCGATCTGTCGCTGATGACGCCGCCTCCGGCGCTTCCCGAGGCCGGTTCCGAGCCGCTGCCGCCGGGCTCGCGGTGACCGTCGTCCCGGGTCCCTCCGCCGTGCTCGGCGCCCTGGTGGTCAGCGGGCTTGCCATGGACCGGTTTTGCTTCGACGGCTTCCTTCCCCGGTCGGGGTCTGCTCGTCGGCGCCGACTGGCAGCGC